>NZ_DBEXAY010000103.1:0-14913 GCF_048170485.1 Victivallis sp.
TGTCAACGCCCTGGCATATCATGAGGTTCCGGAGGCCGACAACTCCGACGAGGCCTTGAAATTCTGGGGCGAACAGAACAAAAACAGATAATCCCCTTCCCCCGTAACACTTCATAAAAAACCAGATTTGCTATGAAACTCTTTCAAACCCATATCATTCAAACTTTTCTCCTGACATTTTTCCTCCTCCGCCTGTTTGACGCGTCGGCATCGGCAATCCGGTTCAATGAACGCGGGGTTCTCGAGTGCGAAACCTTTCACGCCGGCATTGTCCATCGGGATCGCAGCTGGAATGCGACAGAACAACAGAAACTTTCCGAAGCGGCGAAACAGAGCCGCCGGGACAATCACGTAACATTCCGTTTTCCTCTCTGTGGGTTTCAGGTGGAGCAGACAGCAACCCGCCTCGCCCCTGACCGTTACCGGTTGACCTGGAATCTCACCTCCTCCAGGCCGATTGCCACCAACTCCATCTATTTTCTCATGACTCCCTTCATCGGACTTGCCGAACAGAATGAGGTTCGCCTGAATGGAAAAGCGATCCCATTCCTCCGGAAGTATGACCCCAGTTTCACCCGTCTTCACAAGGGGGTTAAGACGCTGGAGCTTCCATTGAACAAAGGATTTCTGCAATGGAAATTCGCCCGTCCGATTTCCGTCAAGCTGGAGGATCTCCGCCAGTACAACATCCAGGCCTTCGATATACGGCTGCTGTTCACCCCCGCTGACGGGGACCTTGAATCCAGCAAATTCGAAGCGGAAGTGTGCTACACCCCTTATCAGGTCCACGCGATTTCCATGACGGGAAAAACCGGCAAACCGGACGCCAGTTTTCAGTACATTCCCTTCTATCTGGAAGGTGTCAGAAAACTGCAGAAAAACAGCACCCCGCTGAAATGGAATCTCCCCGCTGGAAGCAGAACTCTCTACCTCCTCCACAGCGCCGATCTGCCCGCAGGCAGAAAAGCAGCCGAATTGACACTGCTGGATGAACGTGGGAAAAAGAGCGTCATCCCGCTTATCGTCGGCCGCCAGACGGGTTCTGTGCGGACGTGGGAAGCACCGACCGAGGCACAGCTGTTCGATGGTGCAATACCGGGGGAAAACGGCAACTTCTATGTCGCTGCCATTTCCCTGCCCGAGCATGTAAAAAGCGCGGCAATCGCGGCCACCGACCATTATCTCTTCGCCGGAGCCGCCAGCTCCAGCCAGAAGATTCCTCTGCGCGCTGAGAACGGTGACTATCAGCTGAAAGCCGGCCGGGACTGGCGACGGATTGAAAACACCCTGGACGTCATACCAGGTTCCGCTCTGGATTTCAGTTCATTCGCAGTTGACGCCCCCGCCGGGAAATTCGGTCGCACGATCGTTAAAGACGGTCATTTCCAATTTGAGAAACGCCCCGGCGTTCCGGTCCGTTTTTACGGTGCAAATCTCTGTTTCTCCTCCTGTTTCCCCACAAAGAAGCAGGCCGATATCATGGCACAACGTCTTGCCCGGCAGGGATTCAACGCGGTACGGTTTCATCACTTCGACCATCTTCTCGTAAAAAATCTTCCTGACAATTACAGCACGATCGATCCGGAGAAACTCGATCGGATGGAATATCTGGTCTACGCATTGAAAAAAGCCGGCATCTATGTCACGCTCGACCTGTTCACGATCAGAAGTACCAAACCGGGCGAGGTTTCCGCGTTTCCGGAAGGTCTGAGTAAGTATGACATCCTCAATTACAAGATTGCGGTCCTGCTTTTCCCCGAGGTACGCGATCAATTCAAGACATACATCAAAACTCTTCTGACGCACAAAAATCCATACACCGGTCAGACCTGGCTGGAGGACCCGGTGTTCAACCACATCAGTGTGCTCAACGAGAACAATCCGCGTCATCTTTACGACCGCTGCATCCCCGCGATCAAGCGCGAACTGGAAAGGCAGACCCGGGAATACTGCCGGCAGAACAACGTGAAGCTGACAAACAAGAACAAACGTGACCTTTTGATGAAAGTCCTGATGGTCCGCTATGAGGAATACTGGCAGGACATCGTCCGTTTTCTGCGGGGAATCGGCGTGAAAAATCCGCTGACGGAACAGAATTTCTGCTCCTACCCCTATCTGCATGAACAGCGCCGCAACTACGATTACGTGGACAATCACAAATACTGGGATCATCCCAGCTTCGGTGGCAAACAGTGGGGACTGCCCATGTATTTTCTGTCGGAAAGCGCTCTGGCGCACCGGGCACGCCTCCCCAAATGGCTCGGCAACTCCCGGGTTTTCGGCAAGCCCTACACGGTTACGGAGATGAATTTCTGCTATCCGAACTCCTACCGCGCAGAGGGCACACTTCTCTACGCCGCCGTTGCCGGCTTGCAGGACTGGGATGGCATGTATCACTACGATTACTCTGACGGTCTCAGCCGGATGTTTGCCAAAGGAACGCAGCAGTTGCGGATCTTCGATATCTGCAACGATATGGCTCGTCTGATTCCGGCCAGAATCGGAACCGTTCTCTTTCTGCGGCGCGATGTTGCTCCGGCAACGACCGCCTATCCGGTGGCGGTCGATGTGACTTCGCCGTCGGCATCGCAGACCCGTTTCCCGGAGGTTGCGGAGGATCTCATTTTCCGCGGCAGAACCGGCTCGCTCCTGGTCCGCGACGGGAAACTCATCGATCCGCTCCCGCAGGGCACCCGGGAGATCTGCAATCTGGATTCGGTTTTGAAATCCGCCCCGGTCCCCCGGTTTACGCCGGAACAACGCAAATCGCAGAACCGGATTCAGAGCGACACCGGCGAAATCAAGGTCGATTATACCGGACAGACTCTGTCGCTGGTCACCCCGCGGACAGAGGCGGCGATTTTCCCGGAAGGTGCCACGTTCCGGGGCAACCATCTCACGGCCCGCGCCGACAAGTTCTTCGGAATGATCGCCGCGATTACGCTGAACGGCAACTCCTTTACCGACAGCAACCGGCTTCTGCTGATCCACGTGACCGACTGCAAGCAGGAGAACAGTCTGTACGATTCCCGCAAGCTCTCCGTTCTCAAGAACTACGGTGATCTGCAGCATGTTCTTGCCCGGCATGGCATCTGTGAAATCACGCTCTCGCTCTCGAAAGGGAAATGGAAAATTTATGCGTTGAATTTCGACGGTGCACGTCTGGGGGAAGTCCCCTTTCAGCAGAACGGCCAATCAATCCGGTTTATCGCCGACACGTTTTATGGCAACGACCAGGTGGCGTTCGCCTATGAACTGGTAAAAGAAAGATGAAGATGACACCACCATGTACGGTATGATCACTGACATTCAACGTTTCTCCCTGAACGACGGACCGGGCATCCGCACGACGGTCTTCCTGAAAGGATGCACTCTGCATTGCGCCTGGTGCCACAATCCGGAGACGATCCGGAAGAAAAATGAACTCATGGTGTACCCGGCAAACTGCATCGGCTGCGGCCATTGCGTCCCGGTCTGCCCCTCCGGAGCGCGGTCGATTGCGGCGGGAGTGCTGCAGTTCGACCGGTCGCGCTGCACCGCCTGCGGCGCCTGTGCGGCCGTCTGTTTCCCCGGGGCGCTGAAGATGGCGGGCCGATCGGTTTCCGTCGCCGAAGTGATGGGGGAGATCCTGCAGGACCGCGCCTATTACGCCGATTCCGGCGGCGGCGTGACCCTCTCCGGCGGCGAACTCTTCTGTCAGGCGGAATTCGCCGATGCCTTGATCGACGCCTGCCGGGAAGAAAAAATTCCGGTCGCGGTCGAGACCAATTTGAACTGGCAGTTTGAATCGGTCCGGCCGATCCTGGAGAAACTCGACCTTATCATGTTCGATGTAAAGATTTTCGACTCTGTCGAACACAAGCGATGGACCGGCGTGGAGAATGCGGAACTGCTCGACAATGCCCGTCGCCTCGATACGCTCGACCGGCCGCTGATCGCCAGGACACCGCTGATTCCCGGGGCGACCGACTCCGCGGAAAACATCCGGGCGATTGCCGGCTTTCTCAGAAATTTCCGCAATCTGCGCTGTTATGAACTCTTGAATTTCAACCCGCTCGGCGAATCCAAATATCGTGCGCTCGAAGAGAAGAACCCCTTCGTTTCCGCACGGCCGCTGAAACCGGAGGCGCTGAACCGCCTGCGGGAGGCGGCGGAATCCGTCGGCAACCTTACCATTCAGATCGGGTGACTCTCATGATGATCCAATATATCAATCAGTATCCGGAAAACGAGACGTTCGATTACGCGAAACGCCTCCGCCTGCTCCGGGAACGCAAACTGGCCCAGACCGCCGAAAAAGTGGAAAAAGAGGGCGGTCTCAACGAGGACGACTACGGGCGGGTCGTCGCGCCGGACTACTTCAAATTCAAAATCGTCCCCAACAATCCGGACGGCCACTTCTACGGCTACTCCGGCTGGACGGAGAATTTCACCAAACTTCTGGCGGAGCATCCGCTCTACGTCGATCCGATTGACGCATTTGTCGGGCGCGGCTTCTTCTTTCTGATCCGGCTGCGCGGCATGACCGGCGACCCCTCGAATCCTTATCCGTGGAATCCGGCTTATCCGTTTGATGATCTGAAAGTTCTTTTTGAACGCTACAACATCATCTGCGGCATCGGGCGCGATCACCACTTCAACCCGGACATCAAGATGGGGCTTGAACTGGGCTGGGGCGGCATCCTGCGCAAGCTGGAGTACTACCGCGCGCAGAACGGCCCCGAGACCCGGGAGTTCTACGACAGCGAAATCGCCGTGGTCAAAGCGATCATCAATTTCCTGCACCGCATCTCCTACCAGTTGGCCGAATTCGCACTGATCGAACGCAATCCTGTGCTGAAGAAGAATTTGGAGGAGATGGCAGACATCAACTTCCGCATGGCGGACGGCGTCCCCGCCACCATGCGCGAAGCGATTCAGTGGATGTGCCACTTCAGCATGCTCAGCCGTCTCTACAACCGCGGCTCGGCGGGCGGACAGCTCGACCAGCTGCTTCTGCTCTATTACGAGAACGACATCCGCGCCGGACGCATCACCGACGAGGAGGCGAAATTCTATCTGGGCTGTCTCTTCTTCAACGACAGCCGCTACTATCAGCTCGGCGGCCCGGACCTCGAAGGCAACGACACAATCAACCACCTCTCCTATCTGATTCTGGAGGCGGCGGATGCGGTCAACATCGCCTGCAACCTCACCGTGCGGGTCCACGACAAGAGCGACCCGGTCTTTTTGCGCAAAGCGGTGGAGTGTCTCTTCCGCAACCGGATGGGCTGGCCCCGCTTTTCCGGAGACAAGGCGCTGGTGGAGGGGTTCATGCGGTGCGGATTCCCGCGGAAGGAGGCCATCCGCCGCATCTCGTCGGGGTGCCACTGGATGAGCATCCCCGGCAAGGAATACACGCTTAACGACATCGTCAAGATCAACGCCGTCAAGGTGTTCGAAGTCGCCTGGAACGAGATGTTCCAAGCGGGCGAAAAGAGTCTGGACCGGCTCTGGGAGCTGTTCCTCAAACATCTGAAGTGCGCGGTGGAGGCGACCGCCGAGGGAATCCACTTCCATCTGAACTATCAGGACCAGAATGAACCGGAGCTGATCCTCAATCTGCTCTCTCATGGCCCGATCGAAAAAGGGTGCGACGTCACCAGGGGCGCCACCTATTTCAATCTCTGCATGGACGGCGCTGCGCTCGCGACCGTCGCGGACAGCTTCGCGGCCGTCGAACAGCGCGTCGTCCGCGAAAAACGGCTCACCTTCGATGAACTCAACGCCGCCATGCAGTCCAATTTCGCCGGGACCGAAGGGGAGTACATCCGCCAGATGCTCCAGCACTCCGAGCGCTACTGCCAGGGCAACTCCCTCGGCGACCGCTGGGCGGTCCGGGTCTCGAGGGAGTACTCCGCGCTGGTCCGCAGCCAGAATGAGCGTTATCCGGGGCTGAACTTCATCCCCGGCTGGTTCTCGTGGTCGAACACCATCTACTTCGGCCGTCACGTCGGCGCGACCCCCAACGGACGCCGCGCGAAGGAGGCGATCAATCACGGCGCCAATCCGCATCCGGGCTTCCGGCGGGACGGTGCGGTCACCGCGATGTGCAACTCCATCGCCGCGATTCAGCCCGGTTACGGCAACACCGCGCCGGTTCAGCTCGAGCTCGACCCCGGCGTGGCGAACTCGCCGGAGGCGCTCGACAAGCTCGTCAGCATGATCCGGACGCTGCTGAACTCCGGCAACACGCTGCTCAACATCAACATCATCGACGGGGACAAGGTGCTCGCCGCCCATGAAAATCCGGCGCTCTATCCGGATCTGGTCGTGCGTGTGACCGGCTTCACCGCCTATTTCTCGATGCTTTCCAAAGATTTCAGACAACTGGTCGTTGACCGGATCATTGACAAAAGGAGTTGAAACATGTATCAAGTCGATATGGTGAAAATCGATGCCGCCCAACAGCAGGAATTCCGTCTCCCGATGCTGCCCGGGGCGATCCCCGGCGCGGAGACGAGTCTGCTCACGCTCGACGCGGGCAAGGCGTATACGAGAGAACCGGAAGCGGACAAGGCGTTTATCTATCTTACGATTGACGGAAAGTTCCGTTTCCATGCCGGCCGGGTCAACATCGCGGTGGAAGGTCGCTATGTCTTCATCCCCGGGCCCGATCAGCCGGCGGAATTTCAGGCGGTCACCCGCACCCGTCTCCTCGAAATTTGCTGGGAGATTCCGCCCGACAGCCGCAATGAGTGGAAGAGCGGCGCCTGCGGCGCCTTCCCCTATGTGCAGGAGTACATCACCTCCACCCAGTATCGGGATAAAAACAAGAGCGACAAGACCATCAGCCGCGAAATGGTGCGTCAGCGCATTGTGCCGGGCTTCTGCATGGGGTCGGTCGAATCCTACGGATACGACAAAGTCGCCCAGCATCCGCACCCGATGCTGGATCAGTTCTTCTTCAGTTTCCCCGAGAACGACGTCGACGTGCTGATCGACGACTTCAAAGTGCCGATGAAGGGCGACACGTTGCTGCACATTCCGCTCGGCTCCAACCACGGCGTGGAGGTGCTTGAACCGAATCACATGCACTACATCTGGATCGATTTCTTCCTCGGTCAGGCGGGGCTGGACCGGCTGGACAGCAGTCACAAACCGACCGGCCAGATGCGCAGTTTCTAACGGAGAAGCCATACGGAAATGATTCTGGAACCCTGCTACCGGCTGGCGCAGAACCGGGTCTGGCGCACCTATCCGGGCGGCCGGACACTCGACGAAATCGAAGGGGTCGCGAAACCGGCAGACACCCACTTTCCGGAGGACTGGCTGCTTTCGACGACCGCGGCGCGCAACGTCGGCCGGGAGAAATTTCCCGACGAGGGGATCTCCCGGGTCGTCACCTCCTCCGGAGAACTCCCGCTGACAGAACTTGCGGCCCGTTTCCCGGAGGAGCTTTTCGGAAAGGCGCACCGGGAGAAGTTCGGCAATTCGGCTGGATTCCTGCTGAAATATCTGGACTCCGCAATCCGGCTGCACATGCAGTGCCACCCTTCGGTTCCGTTCGCTAGACGGTTTCTGAACTCCCCTTTCGGCAAGACGGAGGGGTATTTCATTCTCGCCATCCGTCCGGAGTGCGAAGGGTACATCTATCTCGGATTTCAGCGGACGCCGGAATACGGGGCGTTCAAGCGCGCCGTCGAAACCCAGGATACCGAAGCGATCCTCGCCGGATTCGACCGCATCCCGGTAAAACCCGGCGACTGTTTCTACGTGCCGGGCGGCATTCCCCATGCGATCGGCGAAGGCGTGTTCATGGTGGAGATGATGGAGCCGACCGATTTCGCGGTGCGGATCGAATTTGAGCGCGGCGGCTACCGCCTGCCGGAGAGCGCCCGCTTCATGGGGCGCGATGTCGATTTCGCCCTGTCGATGTTCGATTTTACCGCGCGGGACCTCCGGCAAACCAGAGAGGAATTTTTCGTCGAGCCGTTGTCGCTGCCGATCGAAGGGGACGCAAAGCGGTTTTCGCTCTTCGACCGGCGGAAGACCAGCTGTTTCCGGCTGGAGCGGATTCTGCTGGATGGCAGTGCCGCGGTCGTCCACAATGCGTTCCGGGTGCTGATCGTCACCCGCGGCACCGGGAAGCTCTTCTGTCAGGACCGGACGCTGGTTCTCCGGCAGTACGACAGAATTCTCATCCCGCACCGGGTGCCGGAGCTGCGCCTTTCCGGCAATCTGGAGCTGCTTGTGGCGATGCCGCCGGAATAGGGCGCCCCCTCCCCCCTGCCGGTTCCTCCGGAGGAGCACATCCCTGCCGCCCAGTTCCGTGCCGCAATCGACGGACGGACGGGCGGGCAGAGTTTTCGATTGACAAAACGATAAATTCATGCTAGTTTTATCCGATGCACGCTTTTCATACGGAAAATCGGCAAAAGAGGGACGCAACGGCGTCATCCTCCCTCATCCCCGACCGGGATCAGGACAATTTTGACAGATAAGAGACGATCATGAAAGACATCGGTACGAAACCCGGATTCAACGGCAGACAACTTGCACTCTGGATCACCGCACTGGTGCTGGGCGGCATACTGGGTACGCTCGGCTGCGGCTGGTTGAACGAATTTTTCAATTTCATCGCTTCCGTTTATACCCGGCTGTTTCAATTTGTGGCGGTGCCCACCATTGCACTGGCGGTGACAACGACGCTGGCCCTGCTCGGAGCACGCAAAAACACCGGGCGGATTTTCCTGCACACCATCTCGTACACTCTGCTCACAACGGCCGCCGCGGCGCTGGCGGGGCTCCTGCTCTACAAGGTGATCCAACCGGGCAACCTCCCGCTGGACGCGATTCAGCAGGGCAATACAACGGTTCCGGAAAATCTGGGCTCCATCTCCTATTACACCCACATTCTCTCCGTCATTCCGAACAACATTCTTGCGCCGCTCTCCTCCGGGAACGTGTTAAGCATTCTGCTGGTGGCGGTCGCGGTCGGCCTGGTTCTTTCCATGAAAAGAGAGTCGGAAAACATCCAGGTTCTGCTGAAGGGAATTCTCGGCATGCAGGAGGTGCTGTTCGCGCTGATCAAAGGGCTGGTCTGGACTCTGCCGCTCGGCATTGTCGCCTTTGCCGCCCAGCTTTCCGCGCAGGTGTCGGCGGGCTTCATCATCGGTTCGCTGGGCAAATATGCGGCGGTGGTGCTGGGGGGGAATCTGATCCAGTTCTTCATCATTCTCCCGCTGTTTCTGCTGGTTCGCGGCATCAATCCCATCAAGGTGTTCCGCTGCATGCTGCCCGCGGTGCTGATGGCGCTCTTCACCAAGAGTTCGGCCGCGACGCTGCCGGTAACGGTGGCCTCCGCGGAAAACAATTTAAAGGCGAAGGAGGAGGTGGCACGCTTCGTACTGCCGATCTGCTGCACCATCAACATGAACGGCTGTGCGGCCTTCATCCTGGTCACATCGCTCTTTGTCATGCAAAACGGCGGCTGGGTGTTGACGGTACCGACCATTCTGCTCTGGTTTTTCATTTCGATCGTCTCGGCCATTGGAAACGCGGGCGTGCCGATGGGATGCTATTTTCTGACGCTGTCGCTGATGTCCGGCATTCAGGCGCCCATCGGCATTCTGGGGATCATCCTGCCGATCTACACGATCATCGACATGATTGAAACGGCGGAAAACGTGTGGTCCGACTCCTGCGTCTGCGCCATGGTGGATCAATCGCTGGCCGACGACGCTCCGCCCGCCGCCGGGAAAACCGAAGAACTCTGACCGCCTCCCCGGAATCAGGTGCCGCGAAGGCGACGTGCATAAAAAAAAACTCCGGGAGATCTCCGACGATTCCACACTCCGAATCGTCTCTATCATCTCCCGGAGAACCGGCGACATCACCGCTTTGCCGATTCGCTCAACGGTTCAGGCGATCGATGGCCTCCCCTATTTTGTCCCGGACTCTTCCATAACTCTCCGGGTCCGGCAGAAGAAGTTCGGATTTGCGGCCGCCGACACTGGGAACCCGGGTAAACGTTTTGATCTCCTCCAGCAATTTTTTCCCTTCCGGGTCACCGGTCTTGCGCACCAGTTTCTCCAGCAGAGTGCAGTAACTGTAATCTTCGACGCCGTCACGCAGCGACTCCATCCGGATCGTGGGGACGAAGTCTTTCCGGCCGATAAGATTCCCGGGGTAGAAGATATAACCGTCACCATTCGGATAACGCGAATTTCTCCAAGGACGGTGAATGCCCCAGAGGTATGGATTGTAACTGTAATGATCCGCTCCCCAGAACTCATAGCCGAGAGTCTTGTATTTCCATGCGTACACAGGCAGAAGACGTTCGATCGAGTTGTACGGGGTGTCGATGCACATCTGACCATCGGTCGTGATCAGCAGTTCAGCACCGGATTTCCGGAGCTTTTCCATGTTTTCTTCGGAAATCTGCCCCTGAACTCCGATTCCCCACACGTCTATTTTGCCGACCCATTGCGGAACATACATCCATGTGCTCGCATAGATTCGGATCCCGGGCCAGACTTCATGGAACATATCGCAAAGAGCGCTCAACTGCTCGATGATGCCGTCCCGTTCCGCCATGGGCTCATCCGCGACGTACAGGATGAAACGATCGGCCCACCCCTTCTCGGTCAAATGTTCTTTCATCAGTTTCAGAATGGTCTGACAGATCTTTCTGTATTCCGGGGTGAACTTGCCGCGGTCGACCCCGGCATAGGGAGACTTGCCCGGATACGGTGCGACGCCGAGAATCGATCTGGGCGGCCGGCTCCAGCCAAACACCTCGCGGAACAGCGGAAGATAGGCAAACGGAATGTTCCACTCATGAAACCAGATCTCGGCCGCCTTGTCGAACTCTGTAAAATCGGCGGTTACCGAGCCATCTGCATTCCGTTTGAATTTCGGCTTCACCGGAATCTCATCGTAGCTGAGACGTGATTTGCGCAGAAAATCGGCGGCCTCCATTTCCGTATATTTCTTGTGCTCCCGCCCGATGGGGAAGCGGTTGTCGAAGATGGCAGTGGTTTCCGGCTTCTGCGGCAGAACAAAGTTCCATACCCGGATCTGATATGGCAGTTCCTTGACCGTTTTGCCCCGGGACTTCAGCGTGACGCATCCCCGGTAGAGGCCTGGTTCGGCTTCCGGAGGCGCATAGAACCGGAGGTAAATTCCCTGCGTCTGCCCGGCAGTCAGTGAAAAATTCGAACGCGGGAGAACGGGGTCCGGCCAGAGTTCATTGCGGGTGCCGGCGGGGGCGCAGAGCTGATAGGACTTCGTCCCGGGAAATCCGAAATACCGACTGGGAGCATCCACTTTGACGTATTGAATCACACCGATCTCGGGAGCGGGCAACTGAAGGTCGTTCTCATTCCGGGGAACGGAAGCCGAGATTGTGATTTCCGGATGGTCCTGCAGAGAACGGACGGCAAGCTGAAGCCCCTCTTTTTCATTTCGCGCCATTGCAATCTGCGCACATCCCCGTTCCATTTTTCCCGGAATCGTATCCGGGAAGATCTTTATGATCGGATGCACCTGAGAAACGGCAAGCGTTTCCTTCGAATGCTGTTCCGCGTAATTCTCAAAGCGGACCTCGCCGATATCCGCCACCTCGGCCAACAGCATGCCGTCGTAATGATAGACTCCGTGCATTGCGGTCAGATGAGCGTCGATTACAGAGTTTTTGCTTCTGGCAGAAATTTCCATCGTGAACGGCTGCCATCCTTTTCCGGAAATCTGGACGTTGTAGTTGTCAAACCCCTTGACGCCAGGATTGCCGCTGAGTTCATGCGCCCAGATGGTGCCGAGGCCGGAGGGACTGTTCACCCAGCCGGCAAACAGATATTTGGCACCGTCACGCGCATGAATCGACTGTCGGAATCCATACCAGTCCGCCGGAGCGCTCTGCGGAATGTCGAGGGTTGCCATTTTCGACCCGAAGATTCCGCCGGGTTCAATTCTGCTGACGTGAAACTTCTTTCCGTTGCGTTCGCCGGAAACGATCCAGCCGCTTCCCTCTTCAAAACTGGGGTCCTTGAACAGATTGGCAGGAGAATTCAGAAGCCGTTCGTACCCCTTCTTATCGATTGCCCCCGGGCCGGCGGCCTCCATATCGCTCAAGATCCAGCTTGCCCGCCGAATTGAAACATCGGCAGTCTGGTTTTTCCGGCCGGCTGCGAGGTAGAGCACCACCTGCCGCTCGGTGCGGGGAGCCATTTCCTCCAATTCAAAAATCAGGGAACCGGCAACCAGAACAAACGGCGTCTCCTTCCCGGAAATCTGCAGACAAAACGCGGAAGCTGGGTAGTTCGCGTGGAGCAGGCGGTTTACCGGAATGGAGCAAAGTCTTTTCCCGATCTTCTGCGAGGATATGTTGTATATGGAAACGATCAACCGGTCCGGCCATTCTGCAACGGGCAGTGACCAGCGGTTTGAATGTTTCTCCGTCTCGAGTGTCAGCGTTTCCGCTTTTCCAATCGAGACCGTGAACGGTTTGGCCTGGCGAGCAGCATCGGCGCGAAAATACCACCGGTCCGGCAGAGCCCAGGCATTGCGGTTGCCGGAATAGATCCAGAGAACGGTGGTCTTGTTTTCTTCCACCGAAACCGGGACGAACAACTTTCCCTGCCCGGAAATCGTATTTTCTTCCGGCACGAGCCGGTAGAGCAGCTCCTTGCCGTCCTGGTCAACCACCCGGATCTCTTTCGATGGCGTTCCGACAAGTCCCAGCTGTGCAGCGGACAGCTCCAGAGGAACTCCGGAAACCGTTTTCCCGGAATTTTTCACCGTAATTTGAATTCTTCTGGTATGCGGCGTGCCACCGGAGACGTAGAACGGACTGTGCCATTCCACTCCGGCCAGTGAAGCCGTGACGGCCAGAAGAAGAGTCAGCAAACCTTTTTTCATATAAACTCCCTGTTTCGTTATGTGATACTATTATGGGTTCAGCGTGTAAGCAGTTCAAGATTCTCCGTGAGGACCCGAGTGACTCTGACGGGGCCAGTTCCCAACTCGTACCAGTTCATAGTTTCAACATGACCGTCCGCCATTGCAAAATTTCCTCTTCCACTGTGCCGCAGATGGATATAGGTCTCAGAATCTGTCGCCCACCACGGAGCAAAACGGTAGGAGCTGAGTTGATAGGTCGACGTTCCGTTTTTGCGGCAGATCGTATCGGTAAACAGCATGACGCCGCTGGGCGGTTTAATGCGATCCACAACGTAATAGAGATATTTGTCGCTCTGTCCAACCGCAAATTTCAGAGTTTCCCAACGGGGAGTTGCATTGTTCCCGGACCAGCTGTCCCAAGTGTTGAGCATGCCGTAAACGCCCCACCACCCCCATCCCCAGTTGGCATCGTTGGGAAGAGGTGCATTTTTCGGGCACTCCAGAACTTTTCTCGGCACATATCCATTCTTTGTCGTCGTCAGCAGACCGGTTTGACTTTTCTCTTTGGTCAGGATGTACGGCCACGGTTCGGAACTGGATGCACTGCCATATTTTGCCATAAAAACCATGAACCCGTTGTAGTCGCGGGAATACATGATCTGCCCCTTGATCACCTGCGAAAGATTGCTCACACATTGGATCCCCCGTGCCGTCTCTTTCGCCTTCTGCAACGCGGGCAGAAGAATTCCTGCCAGAATCGCGATAATAGCAATAACAACTAGAAGTTCTATAAGAGTGAAATAATTGCGTTTGGGGGTTCGAGCAGAACGTTGCTGGTGTTTTCTTTTGCATGAACTCATACATGCCTCCTTTTCCTGTTCTTATTTCTCTTTGGGGGTGACACAATCAACGCCGAAATGCGCCGGATCGACCGACGCAGACACACCGGATCTGCATTCTTCCCCGGAGGAATCCCGTTCCACAAGCTCCGGAAAAAGAAGAACCTCCTGAGGCAGAGCATTGGGGTTCCGGATACGCCAGAGAAGACCATCCACAGCCCTCCTTGCAAGTTCGCCATGATGAAGATCAATCGCAGGAGGAACAGGAGTGAGCGATCGCAGGAGATGGGTATTATCGCACGAGATCAACTCCAGCTCCCTTTTTTTTCGCTCGAACCCCAGCATATTGAGAATAATACAGGTTGTGAAGGCGATCTGGTCGTTGAATGCAAAGATACCGGCGTGACGGTTCACCTCTTCCAGATTCTTCAGCAACTCATTGCTGAACGGCTCCAGCGATTCACTCTGATCGTAGCCGAGCTCCCGGACTTTGATGTGATGCATGCCGGCCTGCCTGCGGAATCCCTCCAGACGCATATGTTCACTCGGGTTGTATGTCCATTTTTTCTCCCAGATGAGAAGAAGTTCCCGAAATCCCTGACGGATCAGGTAATCAGCAGCCAGTTTTCCCGCAATCAGTTCATTGGGCTTATAGATATCCACAGCCGTAACATTGGTGTCTTCTTTCATAATGAAGATTTGCGGAAGCGTGGCAAAGCGTCTGGTGAGTTCCGGCGGCGTGGCATAGTGAAAAATCACGCCGGAAAAGCCGGCCAGTGCGCCATCGGACTTCTCCAGTTCCTGATTGGAGACAAGTTCAAAAGGAATCCGCAACTCTTTCAGACGCTGCATCATGCTGCTCAAAAGCTCCTGAGCGACAGGATCGCTCTGAAGCTTGGGGTCAAAGCAGAGCGCGACGGGGTCGCGGGCGGAGGAATCCCCCGTCTGCTTCCGATATTTCCGGGGAGAAAAACCGGTGGCTCTGGCAAGTTGCTGCACCTGTTTCCGCAACTCATCCGAAATCAGCGGGGAGTTTTTCAACGCCAGAGAGACGGATACTTTTGTTATCCCCAGATATTCCGCTATTTCCGACATGGAATTGAAAACCGGAAGCGATTCCTGCATGGTACAGCCTTTCTTTTTTATTTTCCTTTACATTATACTTGAACGGGGAAATAATGTCAACAGGAAA
>NZ_DBEXAY010000104.1:0-9712 GCF_048170485.1 Victivallis sp.
TAAGACAGAGGCTTCGAATTCACACGTTTTTCGCATGTGGCATATTATCGGCGAATGTCTGGAACGTTCGCGGTCGATGGAAGGTTGGGAACGATGGCTTACCCGCTGCCGGTGTGAAGTGCTAGAAAATATCTTTTGAAGAACAGAAACAGAGATACAATAAGTTTTGATTTTAGCAAAAAACGACACCTATGGTTACATGGGTAAGGGGAATTACGCTTCGAATATAAGAAAAACTGGAAAAAAGTTACAAAAGTGGCTTGACAAAACCTAACATGGAAGGGGGTGAAATGATGGGGATTCGAACGGTGTTCCCGGGATTGGCACTGCTGGCGGCGGGCCTTTTGCCCGCGGCGGACTTTCAGACCGATTTCAGCGCCAGTCCGATTGCCGGCATGAAGATTGTCCGGCGGGCGACGGTAACGGACGGCGTGCTGAAGGTGCAGAACGGCGGCAATGTAGTGTTTGATCAGAAGGCGGACAAACCCTTCCGGATTGCATTCCGGGTGCGGGTCAACCAGTTTCTGGAGTCCCGCAACCCGCCCTACTTCTCCCTTGTGCTCCACGGGGAGGATAGTTATCAGGGGCGGTTCATGTTCCGCGGAGACAACATCATCGAACACTATCTGTTCAAGAACAACAAGCGCCGCCAGGGGTTCGGCGGAATCAGCAGGTACTCCGTCACCCCGGGCGAGTGGCTGCAGCTGGAACTGACGGTCATGAAGAGCTTCGTCCAGCTCTCCTGCGACGGCAAGGTGATCAGCACGGCGAAATACGAAGGGTTGATTCCGCTGGAGAGCATCTCCTTCGGGACCTACAACACCGTCTGGGAACTGGATGACCTCTCCTGCTCGATCCTCCGGGAAGAGGCGCCGAAGACCGTGGCGAAACCGGTGTTCCGCATCGATTTCGACCGGAATCTGGAGGGGCAGGATCCGGCGGGCGCGGCGGTCAGACCGGTCCGGGCTTCCGGAGTTGTGCTGGAGCCGGGCGTGGAGGGGAAGGCATTGAAACTCTCCGCCGGGAAGGGGGAGCTGGTGTTCGATCTGCAGCAGCCGCTGGATTCCCGGGTCGGCGGTCTGATGTTCTGGGTAAAGGCGCCGCGCGGTGGCCGTTTTTTTCAGTTGGCGGACAGGAACCGGGTGGTCCTGTCCGCATTCGGGGGAAACGGTCAATACCGGCTGCAGGTTGCCCGGAAACAATCGGATAAGCCGCTGGAGTATATCCGCACCGCCCCGGGAACGGGGGGCGACTGGGTGCTGATTGCCCTGAGCTGGAATCCCGATCATATCGCGCAGTACTACATCAACATGATTCCGTACGTGGTGTCGTTCACACCGATGCAGCGGGTGCCTGAATTTCTGGACGCCGATCTCGACGGCATCCGTCAACTGCGTTTCGCGAGCGACTCCCGGGAGGGCTGCGCCATTGACCGGCTGCGGCTGTTCCGGCGGCCGTTGACCAATCAAGATGTCTACCGGGAGTATCGGCAATTCATGCCGATCGACATGGTGATGAAAAGTCAGATCGTCCCCGCCGGTTCGCCGGTGAAACTTGCCGTACAGGGGGCGCCGGCCGGCGGCTTCACCCGGCCGCTGCGGGTGCCGGAAACGGAGGAAAAAACGACGGCACAACCCGTATCGCTGTCATTTCAACTGACAGACATGCGCGGCAACACCCTGCTGAACAGCCAGAAAGAGCGGAAGATCGAGTCGTTACAGGAAATTGAACTTGAACCCGTGACTCTCGCCGCCGGGAAATACCTTCTGCGCTGCACCGTCAATGGCGGCTACAGCCGCTCCTGGCCGCTGACCGCGCTCCCTCCGCAGAGCATCCAGGAGGAAAGCGATTCGCCCCTCCCGGTCGGGAAATCCGTCTTCTGCCGGGAATTCTCCGATCCGGCGGCCGAAGGCATTTGGAAACAGGGGCCGCTGACCCGCTCCGATGACGGGAAATATCTGGAGATGGGGGCCGGCAAAAACGACCGCATGAGCATCGAAATCACCTTTCCGCGCTCCGTCCTGGGCAAACCCGTTGCGCTCGACATCACCTGGCCGGATGACAAGACCCGCACCATGGGCTGGTACATGTATCCCCGCGGGATCCCCAGCAACCGCGACCGTCTGCAGAGCGGTGTCGCCGCCGGAAGCGAATTTCCCAATTCCGGGCGGCTGGTCACCACCCGGCACATCTTCTATCCCGGAGTGGAACAGTATCTCTTTGAATGCCGTACGCTGGCGGCCGACATGCCGGCCGCAATCTCGAAAATCGAAGTGTTTGAACTGCCGTCGGGACTCCCTTCGTTGAAGGTGCGTACTCCCCGGAGCATGCCCGGCCGCGCATTTGGCTTCTACGACGAAGATCAGACGTTCACCAACAACCTAAATGCCGACGCGATCCATCCGAAATCGCCGGTGTATCAGGAGATGTTCCGGAAAAGTTTCGGGAGCATCCCCTTTTACACGGAGGAACTGATCCGGTATTTCCGCTATACCGGCATGAATACCGCGCATCTTCCGCTCTGGAGGTACAGTTTCAGTTACTTCCCGCTGGAGGGGCAAACCGAGTCCATGCTCTATCCCGGCATGGGGACCGGGACGGTCGATTATGTCATCAACTCCCTGCGTGCGAACGGAATCCGGCTGATCGCCAATATGAATTACAAGAATCTGCCCGACATCGCGACCAGTTACGGCAGAGTGGACCGCGACTTTCGCCGGGAGGGGCTGGAAATGCTGGACCGGTACGGCGACTCGATCAACCGTTATCTGTCCGGCGAACGCCGGGGCAACATCGCCCATCCGGAATATTTCCGGCTCTTTTCCACCTACTTTGAATGGCCGCTGCAATGCTATGCGAAAAATCCCGGCTTCGGCGGGATCTCCTTTATGATGAGCCCGATCGCCACCTGGGATTCGCTGGAGTACGGCTACGACGACTGGACCGTGAACCGCTTCTCCCGGGAGACCGGGATCGCGGTCCCGGAAACGTTGCGCGAACGCTACAGCTACCTGACCGGAGAGAAGCGTTCGGAGTGGCTGAAGTGGCGTTCCGAACAGGTGACCTCATTCGTACGGAAACTGCGGGCGCTGCTCGACCGCTACAATCCGGAGCTCAAATTATACCTCTCCATTCCGCAGGACACCGGGAAAAAGAACACCGCCGATCCCCAGGCCGCCCAGAACCAGCAGGAGCCGGTTTCCGGGAACTACGAGAATTACGGCATTGACATTGACCAGCTCAAGACGGTGCCCCGGGTCTCCTTCACGCTTTCCCGCCATCCGACCGCCCGCCGCCACGACTTCTTCTGGGGGAAACCGGAGAGCGACTACTACGAAACTCTCTATATCCAGGGGGATGAAGAGTCCAGGCGGTATTTGACCGATGGCGCCGCCGGCGCTGTCCTGTCCGGACACACCTATTTTGAAACATTCGTCAAGCCGCTGAACAAAAACTACTCCTGCTACTTTGAAAATGCCGACATCAAACCGCACGGCCGCTGGTATCTGCGGGAGCTGGCGTTTGCCGTCGGCGCCTTTGACGCGCTGGAGTACATCGCCGGCGGGCAGCCGCTCAATACGATCGGCCGGGAGGAGGAGTCGCGGGAGTTTGCCAGAGCATTCCGGGCGCTGCCCGCCCGGCCTTTCCGGCAGATTCCGGGCGTCTCCGATCCGGTGGTTGCACGCGCGCTCCCGACGCCGGAAGGCACCTATTTCTACGCGGTCAACCTCTTCCATGAGGAGGCGGTCATCGAAATCGATCTGCCGGAGGCGATCCCGTACCAGGATCTCTCGACCGGCCGGGAGAGCGGGGATTCCCGGATCCGGCTGCAACCTTTTCAGCTGCGTTCGTTTCTGATTCCCGGCCGGGAGATCGTTCCGCGGAGCGTGCGGCTGGTTTCCGTCGCCCCGCGGGCCGGTGAGTTCTACCGGGAACGGCTCCGGACGCTCGAAGAGATTGCGCGTCTGCTCGAAAAGGGCGGGCTGAACACCGCGCCGGAGCAGAGAACGATCGAACGCATGCGCCGCGAACTTCAGGCCGGACATTACGCGGAGCTCTACCGGCTGGCGTTCTCCCGGCAGATGAACCAGCTGATGTTGAAACAGAAGAATCTCTCGTACTTTCTGCGCAAACAACAGCAGACTGCCCGGGGAAACTACGCGGTCAATTGCGGGAGTTCCCTCTTCTACGACGCGCCCGGCGGGAAGCTGTTCTTCCCCGATCAGAAGTTCGACGGGGAGTATGGCTACGAGGGGCGCTACAGTTCGATCACGCGCGACATCACCGGGTTGAAAGAGACGGAGTTCCCGGAGCTTTTCAAAACGGAGGCTTACAATCTCGAACAGTATCGTTTCCGGGTGCCCGACGGGCGCTATACCGTGGTGCTGTATATGAAGCCGGGATTCCAGCCGAACTTCGAGCCGGAGAGTTACATCTTCACGCTCCGCATCAACGGAAAACCGGTTCTGAAAAAGTACGATCTCCACCGGGAGACGGGCGGCGACTTCCTGCGCCCGCTGCGTGTGGAAATTCCCGACATCGAGGTGACCGGCGGCAATCTGCTCCTGACCTGGAACCACGAGCAGAAGCGTCTGACGCCCGGAAGTACCACGATCTGTCTGGCCAATGCCATCGAAGTGATCCGTCAGTCGAAATGATCCATGCTCAACAGAGATGAGGTGCGATTATGAATGTTGTCCGAACTCGCGAACAACGGGAAGGTGGCCGGCCGGGCGCGCCCCGCTTCCGGCCCGGCTCCCGGAATTTTACCCTCATTGAACTGCTCATCGTAATAGCGATCATCGTCATCCTCGCGGGGATGCTGCTTCCGGCGCTGAACAAGGCGCGGAACACCGCAAAGCGGATTCAATGTGTCGCCAATCTGAAGGCGCTGAATACCTGCGTCACCTACTATCAGCAAGATCACAAAGGGTTCTGCCTGCCGGCGCAATACGTTGCAATGAGGGAGACGCCGTATGGAATCTCATGGCTCGAACAGATTGAATACGCCTATATCCGCAATACCGCAAAAAATGAAGACCGGGTTCTGTTTCAGCGGATGAACTGCCCCGCCACCATCCGCTCCCGCGGGCTGATTTCCGGAACATCGCTCTCCTGGTACAACGATTTCATCAAGGTCTATTCCTACCGGATGAACTCCTTTTTCGGCATGACGGACAACGCCGATCAGAAATTGGAGGCCGTGATGTCCGGCCAGGTCAAACACCCGTCGAAACGGCTGGTGCTTGCGGATAAAATCGAGGGCATGAAAAACGCCTACTTCTACATTGACGGCCTGTCGAAACCCATCGGCGGCTCTCACCAGGGCATGACCCCGATGGCGATGCTGGATGGAAGCGTGATAACCCGGAGGAGTCTGGAAGTGAACATCCCGGGGACGATTCCCGGCGTGGATTCCCCCGATTCTCTCACTCCGGCGGTGGAGTTCTTTTCCGGCGGAGTCGCCTGGGGTCTGCTGATGCCCCATTCCTCCTATCGGGAACTGCTCTATCTGTGGGGGCCGTGGTATAACGGAAAAACGGTGGATTACCGGTTTGATTATCCATAAGAGGTGTCGAAGATGCGTTATATATGGCTCCTGGTGCTGCTGGCGGCCGGCGGAATCTGCGGTGCGATCGAAAAAACTCCGCCGCAGATCATCGAAGCGGCCTACACCGCAGAGGAACCGGATGCGGCGATGCGCGGCGCCATGTGGAAGAGAGCAACGCGCCACTCGTTTCTGCCCTACACCGCCGGGCGCTGGTATCGGGAGATCGAGGAGCGTCATCAGACTGCACGGAGGGTGCACGCCCCCGCCACGGTCCGTTTCCTCTGGAATGAGAATGCGCTTTTCGTCGGGATCGAGATGAGAGACGCCGATCTGGTGGATGAATCCACGGCGGATCAGACGCACATCTTTCTGCAGGCCGATTCCGTCGAGCTCTTCCTGAAATCCGCCGGTGCGGCGGATTACTGGGAGATCTACGGGAGTGCCGGAAACCGGAAGACTTGTTACCACTTCCCCTCGCGGGGGCGGCTGGGGCTGAGCAGCAACAACCGGTACCGGGCCACCTTCACCGTGACGAGTCTTTGCGACGGGAGCCTGAACCGGTGGCAGGATGTGGACTCCGGCTGGACGCTGTTCTTCAAAATTCCGGTGGAGGAGCTGACGCGACACGGTGCCCTCTGGCAGAATGGAACGCGATGGCAAGTGCTGCTGATACGACATAATTTTTCGGTGAATCTGCCCTGTCGTGAAGTGACGGTATTCCCCGCATTCTCCGCGGAAAATCCCCATCTTTACGAGCAGTGGGGCACGCTGGTTCTGAAGAGGGAGGAGACGCGGAAACCGTGAAGGAATACCAGTATTACATTTTCGACATCGACGGAACGTTGACCCGCTATCGGGAATCCGTGCGGCAGGAGAACTTTCTGCATCACAATTTTCTGTTTCCGATTTTCCGGGACATGCTCGTGGAGCGCGGCATGCCTTCCGTGGAGGCGGAACGGCGCATCGGTCAGGTGACGGAGCAAATTCCGTTCTGGGATTACACCGACTTCATTGCGGAATTCCAGCTGCCTCCCCGGGAAACGTTCCGGCGACTGTGGCAGTGGCATGTGGAAAATATCGAGGTGTATCCCGATGCGGTTCAGCTGGTGCACGATCTGGCGGCCGCCGGAAAAACCCTCCTCGTCGTCAGCAACAACCCCTATCTGGGGTGCTGCTGGAAATTGAAGCGGTGCGGGCTGGCGGACGAGTTCGGCTCGCATGTTTTCGCCCGGATTCTCGGCACGAACATCCTGCGCGGCTGCAAGTGCGAAGAGGGGGTCTGGCAACGCGCTCTCTGCCAGATTCCGGACGATCCGGCGCGCATCTGCACGGTCGGCGACAATCCCGTCGAAGACGGCGAGATTCCGCGGAGATACGGCGTCGGCAATACGATCCTCTTCGACCGGAAGGCGATTCTCCGGGGAATCGATCAGAAAAAAGAACATCAGGAACATTGCAATTGAACATCATGAATCAGCAGGAACAACGCAGGAAGGTTTTGGGAGCATGGTTGGGGAAAGCGGTCGGCGGCACCCTGGGGCAGCCGTGGGAGGGGTGCGACGGCCCGCTTGCATTGCGCTTTTACGATCCGGTACCGCAGGGGATGATGCCGAATGACGATCTGGATCTTCAGGTGGTATGGGCCTGCCGGCTGGCGGGGGACTGGCAGGGATGCGTCTCGCGCGCCAACTTCGCGGATGCCTGGCTCCACAACATCGATTTTCCGTGCGATGAATACGGCGTGGTGATTCGGAATCTGAAGCTCGGCATCCCCGCGCCATGGAGCGGAATCTACGACAATTTTTTCACCGATGGGCTGGGCGGCGCCATCCGCTCGGAAATCTGGGCCGTTCTGGCGCCGGGCGATCCCGTTCAGGCCGCCCGGCTGGCCGGAATCGATGCGCAGCTGGACCACGCCGGCAACGGCATCTACGCCGAACAGTTTCTGGCGGCGCTGGAGAGCTGTGCATTCACAGAGGAGAATCTGGAAAAACTGATTCAGGCCGGACTGTCGGTGATTCCGGCGGATTGCGCCCTGTCTCACAGCATCCGGGATACCGTGACCTGGTGCCGGACAACCGAAGACCCCGCCACAATCCGGCAGTGGATCATGAGCCGATATGGCAGCGACAATTTCACCGATGTCAAGATGAATCTCGCTTTCGTCACCGCGGCACTGCTGCTGGGAAAGGGCGATTTTGCGAAAACGGTCTGCACCGCGGTCAATTTCGGTCAGGACGCGGATTGTACAGGGGCGACGGCCGGGGCGATTCTGGGAATTCTCAATCCTGACGCGATTCCTTCAGCCTGGTTGAAACCGATCGGCCGGGCGCTGGTTCTCAACGAGGGGATCACCGGCATTGAACCGCCTCCGGATCTGGAGGCGTTCAGCGATCTCCTGCTCGGGTTGCGCGGCAGAATCCGGGTGGATGAGAGTACGGCGCCCGAACCGGATTTTTCCCGGTTTGAAATTCCCTGCTGCCAATCGTTTTTCCGACCGTGGTTCGCCTCTGATTTCCGGAAATTCGCGCCGCGTCCGCAACAGGGAGGGCGCCGTCTGAGGCTGCCCGGAAATCTGACCGAAGTTGATTTCCGCGAGCAGCCGGGCGAATCGCTTCAAATGCTGGAGATTCCGTTCCAGCTGGAGAGGGAAGAGCGCGTGCGGCTTGTCGTCAATACGCCGGCCAACCTGCTGGTGTGGGTGGACGGCACATTCTGCTTCGGACGGAACGGAGGCGCGATGGTGCCGGCGTTTCACCGGGCGCTGATCAATCAGATGGCGGATCTTGTCCTGACGGCGGGGCGTCACCGGCTCTGGATCGGGTTGGCGCCGGCGGCGCCTGCGATGAAACGGGCGCCGCTGTTCTTCGGCTTGGCCGACGTGCAGAATCAATGGATTCCCCATGCCTTTCTGCGCGGCGAAACGGTCTGACCGGGAGCGGATTCAACGGGTGCGGGAGTTTGCGCGCCAGCTCGAATCCGCCTGACTGGGAATTCCAAACATTTCCCTGTCATCTGCGTCTGTCCCGCTCGCCCAGGGGGGTCAACCGGTTCCGGCGTCCACTTCGTCTGTCGCAAAAATCCGGTTGCGATACCTGCCGGGCGAGCATCCGTACTGCCGGCGGAACACCTGAATGAAATAGGCGGTATTGGAGTAGCCGACCATTTCGCCGATTTCCTGAATTTGAAGCGTCCGGTCCGCCAGCAGCGCCACGGCCTTCTGCATGCGCAGATAGGCGAGGTAGGATTGCGGACTCCCGGGATAAAACTTCTCCCAGTCCCGGAACAGGGAACGGCGGGAGATCGAAAATCGTTCACAGAGTTCATCGAAATTGAAGTGTTCGTTGAAATGGGCGCAGAGATAAGCTGCGACATTGCGGATCCGGCTGTCCCGTCGCTTGTCGGCATCTTTTTGAAGCAGAACCAGCGTAATGAGCTTGTAGGCCCCCAGATCGATTCGCTCCGCCATGCCGCGTTGCTGGGAACAGGGGATCAGATCCCGCAATCCTTTGATGGTCTCATCGATTTCCGCAGTTCGTTCGAACGCCATTCCCGGCAGGTCCAACGGGATGCCGTTGGCAAGAAATTGCGGAATCAGTTTCGCCGAGTATTGGAGGTAGAGCGCGTGGCGATGTCCGCGGATTGTGAATGAATGGCGGCGGTTCGGCATTTTGATGAACAGGTGCGGAAACGGGTAGACAAACTTCTTCCCATTCAGAAAATCACAGGCGGCCTCCTCCTCTTCCGATTTCAGCCGGAAGCAGAATTCCACAAAATCGTATCCCGGCATATTCAGCCGCTCATATCCGATGGAGCGCAGATATCCGATCTGCTGAACAGGAAAGGGAAACTGAATATCCCGCCTCTGCAACAGATCCGAATAGGAGATGATTCGTTCTTCCGTCATACCATTCCTCTCAAGAGCTTTCCTTCTTCCCCCGGCATAAGATACACGGCCTTTCACACGATGCAAATGCGGAATGCAGAGGAACGTGGACAGATTTGCTTTTTCAAGAGAATATGGCACTATATAAATATTTTTGGCATTATTCTTGTATTGACAATTCCATGAAATTGGTCCATAATTTATATATACAAAGGGAGCAGAGAGTTGCAAAATGAATGAATTTGGGAAAAAAATCCTCTCCATACTGATGACGG
>NZ_DBEXAY010000105.1:0-49825 GCF_048170485.1 Victivallis sp.
GCGGAAGTTCGAATATCCGCCTCCGCCCCGACCGCGCACCACAGAAGCCGGAAATTCCCGCCACAGTACCGCCCTCGCCCATCCGAAGAGGCCTGGAGTGCACCCATCTCTCCCGCTCCCCACGCCCGTTATTTCACCGTCGTTTCAGCCGAAAATGACGGATTTTATCGTTATTTCTGCGGAAAAACGGCGGATTCCTGGGATCCGTCAGTTGCGGTTGAGCATCAGAATGGCGGCGCGATCGCCGGCGGCGGCGGCGGCGGAAAGCAGCTTGGCTCCCTCTTCTTCGTTCTTTTCGACGCCGCGCCCTTCGAGAAGACAGCGGCCGAGATCGCGCATCGCTTCCACATTGCCGCGGCCGATCGCACTGCGGAACCAGTAGACCGCTCCGGCCGGATCGGCCGCAATGCCGGTGCCGTCAAGGTAACAGCGGCCCACACGATATTGACAGCGGGGCTCACCGGCACGCGCACCTTTGGAAAACTCTTCGAAGGCGCGCACAGGATTCTTTTCCACGCCGATTCCTTCGGCATAGGCGTTGCCGAGCTTGAAGAAGGCGGGCGGATAGCCCGCATCCGCGGCACGGCGGAAACACTCCACCGCGCCGCCCGGATCGTGCGGCAGATGGTCGCCGGTGAGCTTGTAGTCCCCCAGACGCAGCAGGGCGGGGGGGGACCCCGCCTCCGCCGCCTCTTTCGTCAGCCGGAAGGCCTGCTCCGGATCCGGCCGCCGCCCGTGCCCGTATTCCAGAATCCGGGCGTAGAGCGCTTTCGCATCGGCATCGCCGAGCATCATCGCCCGCTCCACCGCGTCCGCGGCATGCTCCATCGAAGGGGAACCGCCGACGCCGTCGCGACGGCATTCGGCCAGTAGAAGCAGAGCTTTCGGCTCCGGATTCGGTTGCGCCGCGTACTCTTCCAGCCGGGCGCGGAGTTCCGCTGCACAGCTTTTCCGCCGTTCGCGGTCGCTCGCCAGAAGCCGCGCAAGTTCGAATTTAGCCGGAACGAAATTTTCCGCCGAGAGCCGGCGCAGTTCGTCGAGTGCCTTTTCCGGTTCCGCCGGAATTGCCGGACGGGTTCCGGCATCCCCCTTCTCCTCCTTTACGCCGGTGTAGAGCAGCCGCGCCCGGGCAAGGCGCGCTTCCGGGCGGCCCGCTTCCGCCGCACGGGTGTAGAAAGAAAAGGCCTGATTGGCACTCTGCACAGCTCCCCAGCCGCGTTCGAGACAGACCGCGAAGTTGTAGGCCCCCTCCGGACTGCCCTGCTCCGCCGCCTGGCGGAACCAGTAGGCCGCCAGCGTCGGATTGCGCGGACGGTTGCGGCCGAAAAAGAATTCGTTCGCCAGCTGAAGCTGCGCGGCGGTCTCCCCCGTGCGGGCCCGGTCACGCAACGGGTCCGGCGGAAGTTCCTCCTCCGCGGCGGAAAGAGACAAAAAGAGCGGCAATGCGCAGAGTCCGAACAGGAGGTTCCGGATGTGCCGCATTGCCGCCATTTTTCGAAAAACAAGCGTTATTTGGACGCCTTGAGCTCGGCGATCTCCTTCCGGAGCGCCTCCACTTTGGCGGAGAGCTTTTCAAACCGGCTCGGCAGAGTGTGGCGCGCCATGAATTCGCGCTGGGATTCCGCCGGGGTGCCGAGGGCGATCGCGCCGGCCGGCAGGCTCTTGACCACGCCGCTGGTTCCGGCGACCTGAACCCCGTCGCCGAGGGTGATGTGGCCGTTGACGCCCGACTTGGCGGCGAGCACGACGCCGCGGCCGAGTTCGGCACTGCCGGCGATGCCGCACTGGGCGACCAGAATCGAGCTTTCGCCGATCACCACGTTGTGCGCGACCATCACCTGATTGTCGATCTTGACGTTGCTCTTGATCCAGGTCTTGCCGAAACGGGCGCGGTCGATGGTGGTGTTCGCGCCGATTTCGACGTCGTCGTCAATCTGGACGATGCCGGTCTGCGGCACCTTGACCAGCCCCTGCTTGGTCGGGATGAAGCCGAAGCCGTCGCCGCCGATCACCACGCCCGGGTGGATCACCGCCTTGCGCCCGATCACGCAGCGGTACATGACCGTCACGTTGGGGTAGAGCAGCGAACCCGCGCCGATCTTCACGTCGTGGCCGATGTAGCAGCCCGCGCCGATCACGGTGCCGTCACCGATCTCCGCGCCCGCTTCGATCACCGCGTTGGCGTTGATGCTGACCCCCTGACCGAGCTTCGCGTCAGGAGAGACCACCGCCGAGGGGTGGACTCCGACCGGCCACTTCGGCGGCTCCTCCGCGAAGACCGCGATCACCTTGGCGAAGGCGTAATCGACGTTGTCACAGACGATCAGAGTGCGGTCCACCGCCGGAGCATCGGCGAGGTCGGGGCAGACGAGCACCACGCCCGCTTTGGTGCTTTCGAGCTGGTGCTGGTACTTCTTGTTGCCGATGAAGGAGAGCTGATCGCTCTGCGCATCCCGGATACCGGAGACGCTGGAGATGGTGCGGTCGGGCGAACCGATCAGTTTGCCGTTGACCATTTCCGCGATTTTCGCGGCGGTGAGAGTGACGTGGTTCATACAATGCTTCCTTCCTGAAGGTTAAGGTTTGCTGACAGGTTCCGGCGGCGCCGGTTTCGGGGCGGGGGCGTCGACCTTCTTTGTCCTCGTCCGGTTCAGTTCGGTGAGAACGGCGGCGGTGAAGTCGCTGGAGGGCGGGCAGAGCAGCAGAGTCGGCTGTTCGTTCATCGTCTTGCCGGAGCTGTCGAGCACGAACGCATACCCTTCGGCCGCCGCCCGGCGGCGGATTTCCTGGTAAATTTCCGCCATGATCGCTTCGCGCTTCTGCTGCTCGACTTTGCGCAGAGAGGCGCTCCCTTCGGTGGCGTAGAGTTCGATCTCCGCCTCCTTCTGGGAGACCTGGCGCGCCTTGGCGTCCGCCTTGTCGACCGCGGCTTTGCGGTCCGCTTCGGAGAGCGCCAGATTCTGGCTGTTGAGCCGCGCGGCGCGCGCCTCCTCCTTGAGGGTGCGCAACTGGTCGTTGAGCCGCATCAAATAGGTGCGGTACACCTCCGCCTGCTGCTTGATCGCATCTTCGGCAATCCGGCTCTTGTAATATTCGCGGAAGATCTTCTCGAGATTGACCACGCCGATCCGCCCGTTCTCCGCCGCTCCGGCGGCGAGCGCCGAAACGAGCAGCAGCGCGGCCAGAATGTTCCGGATCATTCGCATGAGGCGCCGCCTTTCCGTTCAGTTCGACGCGGTGTAGTTCGGGGCGTCCTTGAGCATGGTCACGTCGTGCGGATGCGCTTCGCGCAGTCCGGCGGCGGTCACCCGGACCATCCGCGCCTTCTCCTGGAACTCCTTGACCGTCCGCGCGCCGCAGTACCCGAAGGAGTAGCGCAACCCGCCGACGAACTGGCAGATCACATTCTTCACCGGACCGCGGAAGGGCACCATCGCCTCGATGCCCTGCGGCACCAGCTTGGAGTCGTCATCGACATCATCCTGACCGTACCGTTCGCGGCTGCCCTTGCCGGTCTTCATCGCCTCCAGACTGCCCATGCCGCGGTAGGAGACGTAGCTGCGGCCCTGGTGGAGGATCATTTCGCCGTTGCTCTCGCTGGTACCGGCCAGCGCGGAACCCATCATCACGCAGTCGGCTCCGACCGCCAGCGCCTTGGCCACGTCGCCGGACTGCTTGATTCCGCCGTCGGCGATCACCGGAACATCCGCCGGAACCGTCTTGGCCACTTCATAGACCGCGGTCACCTGCGGCACGCCGACGCCCGCCACCACGCGGGTGGTGCAGATCGAACCGGGGCCGATGCCGACCTTGATGCCGTCGGCGCCGGCGTCGACCAGCGCCTTGGCCGCTTCCGCCGTCGCGATGTTGCCGGCGACGATATCGACCCGGTCGCCGTAGCGCTTCTTGAAGAGCTTGACCGTCTCCATGACCCCCTTGGAGTGGCCGTGCGCGGTGTCGAGCACCAGCACGTCGACTCCGGCGTTGACCAGCGCGTCGGCGCGGGCCTCGTCATAGGGTCCGATGCCGGCGGCGGCGCGGAGCTGGTGGTGGGAATCGCGGTTGTAGTCCGGCTCGTCCTTTTCGATCAGGGTCTTGACGTCGAGGAAGCTGTAGAGGCCGGTGAGTTTACCGGATTTGTCGACCATCGGCAGTTTGCCCACTTTGTTTTCGACCATGATCCGGTAGGCTTCGTTCATCGAAACCGAATCGCTGGCGGTCACCGGGGTGCGGGTCATCACGTCGCTGATCCGGATGTTGTAGTTGGTGAGGAACTTGATGTCGCGGCTGGTGATGATGCCGACCAGCTTGCCGGAGTCGTCGACGATCGGGAATCCGGAGAAGGAGTACTTCTTGCGCCGCTTCTCCTCCATCATCTCCGCCACGGTCTGATTCGGGTGGAAGACCACCGGGGTGCGGATGACGCCGTTGAGATAGTACTTGACTTTGCGCACCTCTTCGGCCTGCTTTTCGATGGAAAGGTTTTTGTGAATCACACCCAGACCGCCCAGCTGCGCCATCGCGATCGCCATCGCGCTTTCGGTGACTGTATCCATCGCCGCGCTGACGAAGGGGATGTTCAGCGTGACGTTCCGGGAAAACCGGGTCGAGACGTTGGCGTCGTGCGGCAGAAAGTCGGCGTACTGAGTCACCAGGGAAATGTCGTCGAACGTGAGCCCTTCGAACGGAAAAGCGGCCATGAATTGATCGATGTAGCGCATGATAGAATTCCTCAAAGCTGAATTTTGGGTGTTATTTTACTGTGTAATATACCCTCTTCCGGCGGCAGGTTCAACCCGGAATATGAAAAAATCCTCCGCTTTCCTGCGATTTTCCCGCCCTTCCGCCTCTGTTGCCATGGAATTTCCGGAAAAATCTCCGGCACCGCTTTTGCCAAAGTGTCAAAGCGGTGGTATTGTATGAAAAATGTTTTTTCCGGAGGAAACTATGAAAACGATCTTCTCTGCTCTCTTTGCCGGTGCGGCGATGCTTCTGCTCGCCGGGTGTGTCTCTGTTGAAACCGCTCCTGCCGCCGAAACCGCTCCCGCCGCGCCCGCCGGGAACGCGGTGGAGAACCCCGTGAAAAAAGAGGCGGAAAAGGCCGCGCCCGCCCGTCCCTCCCGCGGCGCCGCCGAGGAGGAGGCGATCCGCTTCGCCGGGCCCGGACGCAATCCGGTGGTGGTGTTCGACGCCGGATTCAGCTCGAAACCGGCCGACCCGGAGTGCGGCGGCGCGATGAAGCAGCTGGCCGACGCCGGATACACCGAGCTTTTCCGCTTCTCCTGCGATCCGAAGCTGGACATTCCGGGCAACGCGGCGAAACTGCATGAGTTTCTCTCCGGGCTGCGCGCTCAGCTGCAGAAGAAATACGCTGAAAAGTACCCGAAAACGAAGTGCGACATCCGGTTCGACCTCTTCGCGCCCGGCGTCAGCGGTCTGCTCGCCCGCTACTATCTGCGCTACGGCGGGCAGCTGCTCCCGGAGAACGGCATCTCGCTGCCGCTGCTCGACTGGCGCGGCGCCGGACTGGTGGACAAGGTGATCCTGGTCGGCACGCCCAGTGACGGCACGCTCGGCGTCTTCGCCGAAATGGTCGGTAGAACTCTGCCCGACCCGGCCGCGCCGGTCCTTTCCGGCGTTCCCGCCGCCGCGTCGCCGGCCGCCTATCAGATGTTGCCGGGCGTGAACGGCGGCACGGTCCACTACGCGGATGCGCCCGACGGGCCGGCGCTTGATCTCTTCGACCCGGCGGTCTGGAGCGCCAACCGCTGGGGACTCGCCGATCCGGCCGTGCAGGCCGCTTCGAAGGACGCCGCCGAACGGCTGGATCTCTATCTGCGCCGTGCCAGACAGTTCCGGACCGCGATGGACACCCCCGCGCAGCCGCCGAAAAACGTCGCGCTCTTCCTCTTTGTCGGGAACGGGGTGCCGACGGCCTCCCGGCTGCTGGTCGACCGCCGGACCGGCCGTCTCTCCATCGCCGACTACGCTCCGGGCGACGGCCGCGCCACGGTCGCCAGCGCCCGTTTCGACCGGCGCGGCGGGAAGGCGGAGCCGCCGTTTTCGCAGTCGCCGATCCTCTGGCAGGCGGTCACCCATCTGCCGGTGGGGTATGCGGACTACTTCCGCTCCGACAGCTTCTGGGATGATGTGCGCTACTATCTGCTGATGTTCCCGACCGACCGGCAGCGCGAACTGTATCACCTCAACCGGAAGTGACCGGGAGGCGCGCGTGGACAGAATTTTTCTCTCCGGCCTCCGGGTCAATCCGGTCATCGGCGTCTATCCGGCGGAACGGCTCCGCCGCCAGGCGGTGGTGATCGACGTCGAAATCAGCCTCGATCTCTCCCGCGCGGCGGCGAGCGATGCGCTGGAGGATACGGTCAATTACGCCGAAATCGAAGAACGGATCACCCGTCTGGCTTCGGAATCGAGCTTTCTGCTGATCGAACGGCTCGCCGGCGCCATCGGAGAACTGGTGCTCGAATATCCGCCGGTGGAGCAGGTCCGTGTGCGGGTGGAGAAACCCGGTGCCGCGCGTTACGCCCGCGCCGTCGCCGTCGAAATCACAACCGGGCGCAGCCGTTAGGCGGGGAGAGGTACGATGCTCGGAAAACGTGCCAAACGACCGATCGGACTCGACGAGTTCGATGCCGGAATTTTTTCCATCTGGAACAGAAGACGCATGTTGCTCACCTCCGGGGAGTTCGTCACCGGAATGTTCAACGCGATGCCGGTCAGCAGCGGATTTTTCGGTGAACTGTGGGGCGTGCCGGCGGCGATCGTCTTTGTCCGCCCCCAGCGGCGGACCTTCGAATTTCTCGAAGAGTATTCCACCTTCACGCTCTGCGGATTTTCCGACCGGAAATATCAGGAGGTGGTCGAACAGCTCGGCAGCGTCTCCGGGCGCGACGTGCCGGACAAGATCGCCCGCGCCGGACTCACCCCGGTCGCGGCGAAGAAGGTCGACGCCCCGATCTACCGCGAGGCGGAACTCGCCGTGGAGTGCACCCGGCTCTGCCGCGGCAAGCTCGACGGCCGCAATTTCTTCCTTAAATCCCTGGTGGAGGAGCACTACCCCGACCGCGATTACCACAGCTTCTACATCGGCCGGATCGAAGCGGTCACCGGAATCGGCAAGTACGTGAAGGAATAGAGGGGGAACCGGTCCGGATGGAAGAGAATCTCACCCCGATGATGCGGCAGTACCGGGAGGCGAAGGCGTCGATCCCCGCCGATGCGGTGCTGCTCTTCCGGCTCGGCGACTTCTACGAGGAGTTCTTCGAGGATGCCGAGCGGGTGAGTTCCGTGCTCGAACTCACCCTCACCAAGCGGCAGGGGGTGCCGATGTGCGGCTTCCCCTACCACGCGCTGGAGAACTACCTCCCCCGGCTGGTGGCGGCGGGCGTCAAAGTCGCCATCGCCGAGCAGATGGAGGACCCCAAGCTGGCGCAGGGAATCGTCAAGCGGCAGGTGACCCGCATCATCACCCCGGGCACGATCATCGACAACGCACTGCTCAACCCGGCCTGCAACAACTATCTCACCGCCCTCGTCGCGGGGCGCGACCGCAGTGCGCTGGCCAGTCTCGACATCAGCACCGGAGAGTTCCGGGTCACCGAAACCGCGTCGCCGGAGAAGCTCCGGACCGAACTTGATCGGCTCAACACCCGCGAATGCGTCATCTCCCACAAGCTCGCGGCCGAGTTCCGCGCCAACGACTCCTGGCCGGAGACCCGGAACAAGATCCTCTGGACCGAGCTTGACTCCGACGAATTCGAATTCGAACGCTCGGAATCCTTCCTCAAGGAACATTTTCAGGTCGCCACCCTCGACGGATTCGGCTGCCGCGACCTGCCGCTTTCGGTTGCCGCCGCCGGCGCGGTGCTCCGTTACGCCACCGAGAACCTCCGGCAGGACGCCGCCCACATCAACCGGCTCGAACTCTATTCGCTGGACCATTCGCTCGAGCTGGATTCGATCTCTCAGCGCAACCTCGAACTGGTCGAGACCATGTTCGGCTCCGGCAAGAACGGCTCCCTGCTCGGCGTGCTCGACCACACCGTCACCCCGATGGGCGGCCGCCGTCTGCGCGGCTGGCTGCTCCGGCCGCTCTGCGACCACGACGCCATCGTCGCCCGGCTCGACGCGGTCGAACAGTTCACCCTCGACCCGCTGACGCTGGCCGAACTGCGCGAGACCATCGGCGTCGTCCGCGATCTGGAGCGGATCGTCGGCAGACTCAACGTCGGCAGCGCCGGGCCGCGCGACCTGCAGACGCTCTCGGCTTCGCTCCGGGTGCTCCCCGGCGTCAAGACGCTGCTCGGCGTCTTCGCCGCGCCGCTGCTCGAACAGCTCAACTCCCGGCTCGAACTCTTCCCGGAACTCACCGAACGGATCGATGCCGCGATCGCCGACGAGACGCCGGCACTGCTCGCCGACGGCGGCGTAATCCGGGCGGGATTCTCCCCGCAGCTCGACGAACTGCGCGCCGCCGCCACCGACGGCAAGAGCTGGCTTTCGCAGATCCAGCAGCGCGAACAGGAGCGCACCGGCATCAAGTCGCTCAAGGTGAAGTTCAATTCGGTCTTCGGCTACTACATCGAGGTGAGCAAGGCCAACCTCGCCGCGGTGCCGGAGGACTATATCCGCAAACAGACGCTGGTCAACGCCGAGCGGTTCATCACGCCGGAACTCAAGGAGCTGGAGAGCAAGATCCTCGGCTCCGAGGAGAAGGCGCGCGCGCTCGAATACCAGCTCTTTCAGGAGCTGCGCGAATATGTGCTCGGATTCACCGCGAAGATTCAGAACGCCGCCGACGTGCTTGCCGAGGTCGATGCGCTCGCTTCGCTGGCCGAATGCGCCCGGCTCCACCGCTACTGCCGCCCGCGCATCTTCGAGGATGACCGGCTGATCATCCGCGGCGGCCGCCATCCGGTGCTGGACGCGCTGCTCGGCGCGGAAAAATTCGTCCCCAACGACTGCCTGCTCGACGGCGACCGCAACCGGATGATGATCATCACCGGCCCGAACATGGCGGGCAAATCCACCTACATCCGCCAGACCGCCCTTCTGGTCATCATGGCGCAGATGGGCTCGTTCATTCCGGCGGAATCGGCCGAAATCGGGCTGGTGGACCGCATCTTCACCCGGGTCGGCGCGGCGGACGATCTCGCCCGCGGGCAGAGCACCTTCATGGTGGAGATGGTCGAGACCGCGAACATCCTCAACCATGTCACGCCGAAAAGTCTGGTGATTCTCGACGAGATCGGCCGGGGCACCAGCACCTTCGACGGGCTGTCGATCGCCTGGGCGGTGGCGGAGTTCCTGCACGACGACCCGCAGTGCCGCTGCCGGACCCAGTTCGCCACCCACTACCACGAACTTACCGAACTGGCGCAGACCCGCCGCGGCGTCAACAACTACAACGTCGCGGTCAAGGAGTACGGCGACCAGATCATCTTCCTGCGGCAGATCGTCCCCGGCGCCAGCGACCGCAGCTACGGCATCCACGTCGCCAAGCTGGCGGGGATTCCGGCTCCGGTCATCGAACGGGCCAACGTGATTCTCGAACTTCTGGAGAAGGCCGCCGACGCGCCGCGCGACGCCATCGCCCAGCTGCCGCGCAATACCGTCCGTTCCCGCCGGCGCAAGGGCGCCGCGGAGGAAAACGATGATATGATCCAGCTCCGGCTGCTCTGACCGGGCGGCGGGGAAACGATGTGAGGGGAACCATGGCCAACATTCTGTTTACTCCGGTGAAGATCAACACCATGACCGTGCCGAACCGCTTTGTGCGGTCGGCGACCCACGAAGGGGTGCTCGGTCCCGACGGACTCTGGAACCGGCGCCTCGAAGAGATCCTGATCGGACTGGCCGACGGGGAGGTCGGGCTGATCGTCTCCGGCCACGCCTTTGTCGCCCCCGCCGGACGGGCCGGACGCAACCAGGCTTCCGCCGCGACGGACGCCTGCATCGCCCCCTGGGCGGAGACGGTGGAAAAGATCCACCGGCTCGAGAGCCGGATTGTTCTGCAGCTGGCTCACGCGGGGGGATTCGCACTCGATCCGGAGACCGCCGCCGGTCCGTCGCCGTTTCAGGCTTCGTCGCGCCGCCCTTCCTGCCGCGCCCTTTCCTCCGGAGAGATCGGACAGCTGGTCGAACAGTTCGCCGAGGCGGCGGTCCGGGCGCGGGAAGCCGGATTTGACGGCGTCCAGATCCACGCCGCCCACGGGTATTTGCTGAGCCAGTTCCTCTCGGGCCACTACAACCGCAGAACCGACGAGTACGGCGGTTCGCCGGAAAACCGCTCCCGCTTCCTCTGCGAGGTGGTCGCGGAGATCCGGCGGGCGGTCGGCCCCGCGTTCCCGGTGCTGGTCAAGATCAACAGCGAGGATTTCGTCGCCGACGGCTTTCAGGCGGCCGATTGCGTCGAACTTTGCCGGAAACTCGAAACGCTCGGCGTCGACGCAATCGAACTCTCCGGCGGAGTCCCCGCGGCGCCGCCGGAACTCGGTTCGGTCCGCGCGGTCAATGGCGGCCCCTACTACGTCGACACCGCCTGCCGGGTGCGGAGCGCGGTCCGGATTCCGGTCATTCTGGTCGGCGGGTTCCGGGAGTTCTTCACCTGCATGGAGACCGTGACGAAAGGGGTGTGCGATCTCATCTCCCTTTCGCGGCCGCTGATCCGCGAGCCGGAGCTGGTGCTGCGCTGGCACACCGGAGAGATGGCGCCCGCCGCCTGCGACCGCTGCAACGGCTGCTTCCGGCCGATCGTCGCCGGGCGCTCCTTCGGCTGTCCGCGCCGGAAGTGACCCTTTCGGCTACTTCCGGTTCGCGAGGAAGGAATCCATCCGTTCGTTGACCGGCCACTCGACATCCGCCGGACAGCGGGAGATCTCGTGCTCCAGCCCGTCGTAGAGGGGCATGAGCTCCGCCTGGGTCATTCCGGTGGCGGCGAGGATCTTCGAATTGTCGATGATCCGGTCGAAGAGCCGGTCGTATTCGAGCTGCCACCGGGCGCCGAAGCTGTACGGGTCGGGATTCAGAATCGAAATGTACTCCTCCTTGTCCACCCAGATCGACTGAAGGTTGCAGATCTCCTTGTAGTAGTCGGCGATCTCGCCCCAGGTGCGGTGTTCGGAGGTGGAGACGGTGTAGGTCTCGCCGCGCGCCTGATCGAGGAAGAGCAGTCCGGCGATCATTCGGGCGACGTCGCCGGCCCAGCTCATGGTGGCCTGCACGTTCTTCGCCTGCTCCGGCACCACCGCCGCCTTGCCGGCGCGGGCACGGCCGACGGTGTTCGGGGCCTCCAGCGTCACGAGCTGATAGCGCATGAGCGAATAGGTGATGGCGGGGCGGATGATGGTCCAGTTCTTCCGGGGGAAGCTGCGCAGAATGTTCTCGCCGCGCGCCTTGTAGATCGAATAGTCGTCCGAGTTGCGCAGCACGATGTTTTCGGAGGCGTCGATCAGCCGGGGCGAACTCTCGCGGATCGGATGCTCCTTGTTGTCGTAGATCCGGTAGCTGGAGAGGTAGATGTAGTGACCGGTGTGGTCGAGGAAGCAGGCGAGGCGGCCGGGCAGCTCCCACGAGGAGTAGATCATGAAGTCGACGATGCCGTCGTAACGGTTCTCCAGAAGGCGCGGCAGGACCCCCGGCTCCTTGACGTTGGCTTTGAGGAAGTTTACGCCGGGAACCGGCTCTTTCGGGTCGACCAGGGCGACCGCGTCCACCTGATAGCCCATCGAGGCAAGGCGGGGAACCAGATACTGCCCCATCGCGCCGGTGGCGCCGAGAACGAGAACTTTTTTCGGATGATCCATCTTCTTTCACCTCAAAAACGAATTGAACCGCGCCGGCTGCCGTGTGGCTGGAATTCCGGCTCTTTTTTCAAGATAGCGGCGGAAGCGGTTTTCTCAAATCCGCCCGGCGGCTTTTTCTGTAAAAGAGTGTGCAAAGAGCCGGGCGGTTTCGAAAAAACGGAACCTTTTATGCAAATGAATCAAGCCCGGTTCAGAGGTCGTTGCCGTGCGGTCCTAGGATGCGCCCGCCGTCGATGGTGTAGTCCACGCCGGTGATGAACGAGGCGTCGTCGCCGGCGAGGAAGAGGAGCAGATCCGCCACCTCCTCCCCGAGGCCCGTGCGCCCGATCCAGGTGTAGGGCGTGGATTTGATGTCGTCGCCGATCATGCCGGGGGAGACGCAGTTGACCGTGATGTTCTTTTTGGCCAGCTCCATCGCCATCACCTTGGTCAGCATGATGACGCCCGCCTTGGCGGCGGAATATCCGGCATAGCAGGGCAGACCGACCTCTCCGGCGATGGAGCCGAGCTGGAGGATCCGGCCGTAGCCGTTTGCCAGCATCGACGGCAGAAACGCCCGGGTGACCCGGAAGGTGCCGTTGAGGTTGATGTCGATCATCCGGAGCCACTGTTCCTCGCTGGTCTCGGAGACCAGTGACGGCAGCCAGACGCCGGCGTTGTTGACGAGGATGTCCACCTTGCCGAAGTCGGCCAGCACCTGTTCCGCCATCGCCTGCACGCTCTCGGGCGCCTGCACGTCGAGGGAGTAGGCGCGGGCGTTTCCGCCCTTCTCCCGGAGGGAGGCGGCGACGGCTTCCGCTTTTTCCGCCGCGAGGTCGGCCAGCGCGACGGCGACGCCCTCGGCACAGAGTTTTTCCGCGAGAGAGCGGCCGATTCTGCCGGCCGCGCCGGTGATGACGGCGACTCGATGATCGAACTTCATGATGTCCTGTTCCTTGATGTTTGCCGGTTTTTTTCAGTTGCAGAAGGTTCCGATGTGCCAGGGAATGATCTCCGCCACGCTCTTCATCGACCGCACCGAGGGCTGGGTGAACCCGATGTCCGCTTCGAAATTGTGGACCGCGAAGGTGATCGAAACGCCGAGCTTCAGCCCGAGGTAGCGGTGGAGCCGGCCGAACCGGCCGTTGCAGAGGTGGATGAACGGCGTCTTGAGCTCCCGGTGGAGAAGCATGGTCGCGCGGACCGTCTCGGTGAACTCCTCGTCGGTGTCGGCGGTGGTGACGATCTTCACCACATCGACGCCGCGCTGTTCGAAGGCGCGGAGCTGTTCGAGGATCGCTTCGGCGCTCATCGCCTTGTTCGGGTGGGAGGACATCACCACCTGCGCGCCGATCTCGTGGATTTTGGCGATCAGCTGTTTCTGTTTTGCGATCGCCGCGGGGTTGCGGGTGATCTCGTTGGGGGAGGGGTCGTAGAGGTCGCCCATCACGTCGATCATGCCGCCGCCGGCCTCCGCCGCGGCGAGCAGCAGCCCCTGCCGGCTCTCGTCGTCGTTGGCGATCTTGTGGCGGTCGTTGCGGTAGAAGTAGAACATGAAGGGCAGATTCACGGCGTTGATGACCCGTTCGAGCGACTCCCGGTTGCGGAACTCCGGCCGCAGGTCGCAGAGATCGACGGCGATGGCGTCGGCGCCGTCGAATTCGGCGCCGCGCGACTGGCCGATCAGGCTTTCCGGCGTCTGGCCGGTCATGATTGCGGTGATTACGGTTGCGTTGGGTTTCTGGAAGAATAACCGTCTCATTTCGATACCTCCGGATGCGACAGGTTGAGTTTGTTCCCGCGATTTTCCGCTTCTGCAGACGTAATATACGGTTCTTTTTCCGGAACGGCAATGGCAGAAAACGGTTGTTTTATTGCATTTTTCTCTTATTTTACTTGCAATTCCGCATGGGGGTCGATATATTTTCCCCCATGGGAAACACCGAGATACATCTGCATATGCCGGAACCGTGGATGTGGTATGAAAGTATTTTGTACCCAAAGCCTTATACTACCGCAATCCACCGTCATTCCGCCTGGCAGCTGACCGCGTCGCTGCTGGGGGAATTCCTCTTCCGTATCCCGGATGGGGGGGAGGTGCTGATCCGGCCGGGGGATTGGATTTTACTCTCTCCGGAGCTTCTGCACGACGTCGGGAGCGATTCGCCGCGGTCGCGGGCGATGCAGATCTTCTTCCGCCGCTTTCCGCCCGACCAGCTGCCGGAACCGGCGGAGCGGTTCAATCTGCGGCGGGGAATCTTCCGGACCGGACACGCGCCGGTCGAGGAGTTCGAACGGATTGCCCGCGCCTTTCTGGAGAATGCCGCCGACGACGCGCCGCTGGGCCGTTCGTGGCGGAGCGTGCTCGGGCAGGAGTTCGTCATCACCGCTCTTTCGCACCTCTCCGACCGGCGGGAGCGGGGGCGGAGGATCCATCCGGAGATTGTCCGGATTCTGGAATATATGGAGCTTCACTACTCCGAACCGCTCAGCGTGGCGGATTTCGCCGGCAACGCCGGGTGGTCGGAGAGCCGTTTTTCCGCGATCTTCCGGGAGGAAACGGGCAGTTCGCCGATGCAGTTCTTCAACGCGGTCCGGCTGGGGCGGGCGCAGGGGTTCCTGCTGGACGGGGCGACGGTGGAGGAGGCGTCGCGCCGGAGCGGATTTTCATCGGTGCAGTATTTCTGCCGGATTTTCCGGAAACACACCGGAGTTTCGCCCGGCAGTTTCCGCGCCGCCCCCTTCTCCCACCCGTAGTGCGAAAGAAAAGTGCACTCAGGAGGTGATCCGGTCGTAGACCGCCTGTTCCACCTCGAGCGGTTCGGCCTCGGTGTGGCTGATGAGCTTGATCGTCTTCCATTTGCCGGACTGGAACCGCCAGAGGAAGATCATCGCGTCGATGACGCAGACCATCGCGACGAAGCTCCAGACCACGTAGATGGAGGCGCGGAACACCAGGGTGAGCAGGAGAGTTCCGGGAACCAGCAGTCCCCATGCGGTGAGGGAGTTGAGCAGAAAGATCGCCACCGTGTCCCCGGCGCCGCGCATGGCGCCCATGAAGACGAATTTGATGCTGTCGCAGGCGTTGAAGAGCGCGGCGGCGGCGAGGACGCCGACGCAGATGTTGCTGACCTCGGCGAAATCGACGCTGCTCTGCTGCGCGGGGGAGAAGAATTCCGCGAGGGTGCCCGGCAGGAGCATGTAGACGAGTACGCCGCAGAAGGCGTAGACCGCGGAGATTCTCCAGGCGCGGTAGGCGGCCTGCTGGGCGATGCCGTGGCGCTGCCGGCCGATGTACTGGCCGACGACGATGGCGGTGGAGTCGGAGAGTCCGAGCAGCGGCACGAAGTAGATGTTGTTGATCGACAGGGCGATGACGCTGGCGGCGAGCGCGGCGGGGCCGAGGTGTCCGATCAGGAAGGAGACCATGGTCCAGGCGCCGACGTCGATGAAGGTCTGGAATCCGGCGGGGGCGCCGAAGCGGATCAGTTTCCCGATCAGTTCGGGGCGGAACTCCCACCGTTTGCGGGTGGGGATCTTGCGCTGGTTCTGGGCGTAGAAACAGATCATGGCGGCGGCCATGATGCAGAAGCAGCAGATGCTGGTGGCGATTCCGGCGCCGAAGATGCCGAAGGCGGGCAGTCCGCACTTGCCGAAGATGAAGATGTAGTCGAGAAAGATGTTGAGAAGGCATCCGGAGATGTTGATGACCGCGACCGGAATGGTTCTTCCCTGCCCGGAGAAGAAGGCGAAGCAGGGGGCGGCCATGCAGAGGAAGACGCCGCTGGGCAGGAGGCTGGAGAAGTATTCCAGTTCGCGCGAGATGAGTTCGGCGGGGTGCCCGCTGTGGAGGATGCAGAACCTTCCGATCGGCGGAATGAGGAAGGTGATGATGACGCCGGCGGCGACGGCGAGGGTCTGCCCGGCCCAGACGGCGTGGAGGACGCTGGAGCGGTCGTTGGCGCCGTGGTACTGGGCGACCAGGGCGGAGGTGTAGTTGCAGGTGGACATGAAGAAGGCGAAGAGCGTGAAGTAGAGGATTCCGGCCGGCATGGAGGCGGCGACGTCGAGCGTCGAGTTTTCCGCCAGAAACTTGCGGTCGACGAACTGCATGATGCTGTTGCTCGCACTCATGATGATGAGCGGATAGGCGACGCGGCAGATTTCCAGATAGCCGCCATGGCCGAAAAAATTCCGGCGGCTGAAAGATTTGCGTATTCCGAAGAACTCCATTTTCATCCCTTGTCAAAATTGAAATAGCGGGTAATATACACGCGCCGGAGCAGAAAGCAACTGGATTCCCCCGGAATTGCGGGCTTTTTCCGGGGGGAGACGAGTTCAAAGGATGGCGACGCTGTCGCGTTCGATGAGCTGGTATTCGACCAGAATGTTTTTCTGATGGGGGGTGCCGTCCATCAGGTGTTCGAGCAGATTGAGGCTTTCTGCGGCGAGTTTGGGGAAGTTCTGCGCGAGCGTGGTCTGGCGCGGGCGCAGGAAATTGGAGAGCTGTTCACTCTCCCACCCGACAATCGAGATATCCTCCGGGACCCGTTTGCCGAACTGCTGGAGAATGCCCTGAACCCGGGCGCCGGAACTCTCTCCGTCGGCGGCGAAGATGGCGGTGACGTTCTTGTCGAGCAACGCACCGAGGGCGTTGTAATCGCTTTGCGTGTTGTACAGTTCCACGAAGGCGGTGGATTCCAGCCGGTGTTCCCGCATGGCGGCGAGGAAGCCGGTCTGGCGGCGGATGTCCTTCCAGAATTTCGGGCTGAGGTAGCGGAGAAATCCGATCCGGCGGTGTCCGCGGCTGACGAGGTAATCGACTGCGAGTTTCATCCCCTGCAGTTCATCGGAGGCGACGCTGTAGACCTGGTCGAGGTTGTTGGGGAGGTCGTTGAGGCAGACCAGCGGCAGCGATTTGATGTGGGGCCAGTGCCTGCCGATCCGGCCGAGAAAATCGAAGGAGAGGACGCCGTCGACCAGCGTTTCATTGAGCAGTTCGATATCTTCAAACGAAAGGATGATGGAGCGGTAACCGCGCCGGTAGATTTCCAATGTCAAAGCTTTCTGAAGGGTTGCCGTGTAGGCATCGAACCTGGGGACCTCCACGGAAGGCAGGACGACGCCGATGGTCTTGCGGTGGTTTCCGCTCCGGTAGCCGAGCTCCTCGGCGAGATGGATGATGCGGCTCCGGGTCTCCCTTCCCACTTTGGGCGCGCCGGAGAGCGCCCGGGAGACGGTGGCGATCGAAGTCCCGGCGGCTTCGGCAAGGTCGCGTATGGTGACAGGCTTCATCGTTCTCTCCGTGCTGATTATGTGAATACTATACTGGATGAAAAGAAAAAAGCAACCGGGATTTACATTTTGTTACCCTGATTTTCATCTGTTTTCCTTCAAAAAAATTTTTCCGGGGTTGTTTTTCCAGAGGAGTTCAGGCATAATTATAAGCAGAAAGTTTCACCATGGAAACGGGAAAGGGCAGTGTATGAGAAGAAGAAGTTTTACCCTCATCGAACTCCTCATCGTGATCGCGATCATCGCGATTCTGGCCGCCATGCTGCTGCCGGCACTGAACAAGGCGCGGGACAAAGCCAAAGCGACCGGCTGCATGGCGAATATGAAGCAGATCGCCTTCGCACTCGACGGATACATGAATGACAACGCAACCTGGTATCCCCGTTCGCTGTACTCCTGGGGGAAGCCGTACAATCAGGTGTGGCATGATATGCTGAACTGGCTCGGCTACACCGGATACCGGCGGCAGACCAAGACTCCGCAGGAGACGCCGGAAGGGCTTTTTGTCTGCCCCGCCGATCCGTCTCCCTGCAAGCACGCACTCTCCTGGGGCGGGGATGATTACCAGTCGTTCCGTTCGTATGGAGTCAACGGCCTGCTGAGCGGACACCAGACCTGGTATCCTATGAACGGCATGTCGCTCAAGCAGACGATGAATATCAGAAAAAGCTGGAATCCATCCATCTATGCCGTTGCGGCGGACAGCGCGGGGACGTCGAACAGTGCATCGATTCTGGCGGGATACAATCAGGCAAATTCCATCTTTGACTTGAATGCGCCGCCTTACCACGTTGCAACCCGTCACTCGAAAGGGGCGAATTTTCTGTACGCGGATCTCCACGTGAAATGGATTCCCGCGCCCTACCCGACCAACCTGATCGATGTGCGGTACGGATCACCCTGGAATGTGCCGCACTAATTCGCGTCGGAATCTGTTGTCCGGAAGAAAATTTGTTTTAAGAGAGAAGATGGAATGAAAAGATCTTTCAGCGGTATTGTTTTTCTTTTCGCGCTGATTGCCTGCGCGGAGCTTACTATTGACGAAAAAAAATCTTCGCCGATTGAACCGGCTGCGTCGTGGCGGCACAATCTTTTTCAAATCAGTTTACAGAAACTTATTCCCGGGAATTATGATCTTTCGTTTGAAGTGAAACTGGAAAACGGTACGGAGAAAACCTCGCTGCAGGCCATGTTTTTTGCCGGAAAAGAACAGAATCTGCTCCCCGTACGTTATCGCCCCTGGTTTCAGAAGCTGCGAATTCCGCTCAAGATCACCAGGGAGTCCACCGCCTTGCTCCGATTCAACGGAGTACCGGCCATGAGCGCGCCCGGCAGGCTGCTGCTGCGAAATATCCGGCTCGTCCCTCTCCAACCGGAATCCGCGGAAAATCTGCTGCCGGAGCCGGAGTTCAAGTTCAATCCGGATGGGAGTTGTTCCGGAGGCTGGGACGCGCTCAAACATGCGAAAACCGGCTCTTCCGCCGTTGCGCTCTCTCCCCTGCCGGGGGGAGGAGTCAAAATCCCCGCCAACAGCAGCTATTCCCTCTATTCGCCGATGCTGATCCTTCCGGAAAATTCCCGGTTGAAAACGTCCGTGCAGATCAAAGGGCAGGGCAAGATCAGATTTTATCTCACCTCCGCCCAGTGGAAAAAGGTGGATGGATGGAAGGCGACCCATACCACTTCGCCGGAGATTCACACGACAGATGAGAGCAACGTCTATGAATTCATCTTTCCCGCCTCCGCCGACAATCAGTATTACCGCTGGCGGGTGGATATCGAATCGGCGAAACCGATGGAACTTTCTGCGCCCCGGCTGGTGTCTGCCGGAGCGGCTGACGGCGAAAAAGAGAGGATTCAGAAGGTGGAATTGATTTATGAGAATGACTTCCGGACGCCGCTTCCGAAGAATTCTTTTACCGATGTCCGGGTGAAGGAGGACCCATTTCTGGGGCCGTGTGCCGAATTCTTCTCCGGGAAGAGTGTGCTGAATTTGACGTTTGATGAAAAGAAAAATGTGAGGTCCGGCGCACTCTCCTTCTGGGTGCGCTTTGACCGCGACTATAAATTTGATCCCCGGAGAGAGGGATTCTGGCGTCTGGAACGAACCGGCAACCGTGCGTTTCTCGCACACGCCCGCCTCTATTTTGGCGCGTCGATGTATTGCAGCGTTCCCGCCCAGATGTTCAAAGATGAGTGGCATCATGTCGCCTATGTGTGGGACAACAGTCGGTATCGGAAGATCTATTTCGACGGGAGGCTCGTCTTTTACCGGGAGTGGATGAGCGGAGCGGAGACCCTCCGGTCTCTGCATTTCGGGCGCGAAGAGGCGATGTCGTCGTTTCAGGGGGCCATTGCCCGGATCCGCCTTTACCGGAATGCGCCGACGGCGGAGGAGATCGCACGGCAGTATTGCGAAAAACGGCCGGTCACTCCGTTTCTGCTGGATCTCTCCGCCGTTGCAGGGAAAAAAGCGAGTGTCCGGGTGGGATTTGACAACGGCACGGCGCAGGAGCTCTCCGAGGCACGCCGGGTCTCGGTCTATGCGCCGGATGGTTCCCGGGTGGCGGAGGCGGAGTTGTCCGCCGCGGTGCCGCCCTGCTCCCATGCGGTTCGTGAATTCTCCTGGACCCCGGCGGATGCCGGGGATTACCGGATTGAGCTGAAGAGTTCCCGGGGAGACTCTTTTTCGGCATTGTTTCCGGTGGTTCACGGCGGAAAACTCTCTCGTCAGCGGGCCGGAGACACCATCGAAAAGGAGCTGATCGCGGAGATCGACTGCGCCGCGCCCCCCGTTTCCGGTCGTTATGCTGACGACGGAAACTGCCGGATCGGGACGCTGAATGGAACCGCCTTCCGGGAGACCCTCGGCAGGGCGCCCAACAGCGGATTTACCTACCGCATGGCGCTGAAGAATCCGGGGAAGATGCACTGGCTGGAGTTTGAGTACCCGGATGACCGGGTGCGGACATTCTACTGCGGAATTTCTCAGGTCTCCGGCGATTCCTTCTCCTCGCCGTTCCTGGATGCCTGCGGCGTCATTACCGGCGACAACTTCCCGCTTTCCGGAAAGATTCAGAAGAGAGGATTTCTTTTTGCCACCGCGAAAAACCGTCCGGAGATCGGCGTGATTTTCGGTTCTCACTTCAACCGCAACGGTGAAAGCGGGCCTGCCGTGTCTAAAATCCGGCTTTACGAGATCAAAGGAACGCTGCCGGAAAATCCTCTGAATCCCGCCGGTCGGAAAATCATGAACTGGAACGAGGACCCCACAATGTTTTCCTACACCTGGTTCAACCAGTACCAGTGGAACGCCGAGACGAGCAACTATGACTTCTGGCGGGAGAAACTCGACCTCATGGTACAATACACCCGTTACATCGGCTGGAGTATGTGGAGCACTCTTTTCTATGACTATGGCGGCAACAGCGCGCCCGGGGACCGGCGGCTGCTCGACAGTCTTTACTCGGCTGGCCACTTTCCGCCCGCGTTTCTCGACATGTTCGCCCGGACCGCCGATCGGGAGCAGATTCCCTACTATCTCTCCTTGAATCACCTCTCCGGCTGGAGCAACGGCAACACACCGACCGGCTTCGCCATGGAGATGGGCGAGGTGTATTTGAGCCGGGATTTCGACGAGGCGGAAAAACGGGGGAAGGATGCTCCCGAGCTCTTCAGTGCAGACAATACGCTCGCAATCGTGCGGCACCGGGCCATTAATCCGATTCATCCCCGTTCGATTGCGACGTTCCGGAAGATTTTCCGCGCCTGTCTCGAGCGCTACCAGACTTCGCCGATGTTTCAGGGGATCGATTATCAGGCGACAGAACCGCTTCACTTTTCCAGTCCGAAGTTCGGTTACGGGGATTACAACGCCTCTCTTTACCGGGCGGAAACCGGGTCGGCACTTCCCGAATTTACCGGCCGGGACCGCTTTCAGAAACGGTATCAGTGGCTTCGCGAAAATGAATGGTCCGCCTGGCTTGAGTGGCGCTGCCGGAAGGTGACGGCTCTGACCGCTGAACTGGTGCGGGAACTGAAGGGGCGAAAACTGATCCTCCGGGTGTCCATCGGCAGAGTTGCTCCGGCGATGGCGGAGGAGCTTGCCCGGGGGCTCCTGCCTGATCTCAACCGCCACTACCGCGAACAGGGCTTGGATCTGAAGGCGCTGGCGGCGATTCCGAATCTGATCGTTTTGCCGGATATCCGCCCCAATTACACCCGGGTGGTGAACAGCAGAAATGATGAGCGGGTGCTCAACTTTTCGGATGCGCTCTTTTCTCTGTGGAAAATTCCGGGAATCCGCAACGTTCAGATTACGTTGCACGACAATCTGGAAATGTGGCAGGGCGGCGGCCATGTTCCCACTTCACGCGGGACGGAACCGCGCAATCTCATTTCCTTCTCGACTCCGCTGCCGGATGAGGAATTCGTACTGGAAAACCTTGCCTGGCTCACCGCGCAGTGTGATCCGCTGATGATCAACCACGGCTGGTGGGGCAATCCGGAGACCGGCGCCTATGAGAAGTTCCGCCGTTTCTACCGTGCTTTTTCGGAGATTCCGGAACAGTCGTTCGCTCCTGCTCCCGGGGTAAATGATCCGGTTTTCGTGCGTCAGAACGGGAAAATTCTCTATCTGGTCAACCTCTGTGCCTGGCCCGCCCGGGTGAAGCTCGCCGGAGCGCGGCCGTTCCACCTGACGGATGCCGTTTCCGGGGAGAAGATCGAAGCGGCCGAACTCGAAATCGGCGGTTACGAACTTCGTGTGTTTCATCAGGATCAGGCCGTTCCGGTGACGCGCGTTCTTCAGGAGCCGCCCAGGCAGCTTCTGGAGAAGGTGGAGGAACGGATGAAGCGGCTGCCGAAGAGCCTGCCCGCCGCGCTTCATGCCGCACAGCTCTATCGTCAGAACCGGCCGGCTGCGGTCTGGTATGCGCTGCAGCATGCTACGCTCAAGCCATATTTCGCCGTGCCGGAACTTTCGGTCAAACACCGTTTTTCGCCAGACGGGAAGGCATTGACGCTGTACGTTCGAAACCCCGCCGCTGAACCGGTGGAGAGTACCTTTTCTCTGGTCGATCTGCCGAAGGGATGGCAGGTCGAGGAGAATGAGAAAACGGTGAAACTTCCCGCCGGGGCGGAAAAGGCGTTGCAGTTCCGAATTCAGCGAAAAGAGTCCCGGGCCGGCGAAGCGGGTTTTCTGCGACTTCGCCGCGTGACGACGGGGAAGGAGGAGCTGTTTTCCCTCCGGTTCCAGCCGGTCATCGCAAAACGGCTGCCGCTTGCTTCGCAGAAATTTTCGATTCCTGATTCGGAGGTTCGGTATCCGTTGACCTGTGTTCAATCCGCTCGTGAATTTGACCGGAACGGCAATTTTGCCGCGAACTGTTCCGTCGGCTGGAGTCCGGAGGGAATCGCCGTGACGATCCGCCTTGCCGACCGGGATTTTCTGCCGCCGCCACCGGGAAAGGTGTTCTGGGAGTACGATTCGGCAGTCGTCTATTTCAATCAGAAGGAGAATGCCCGGGAAGGACGCAAATCCTACGATGCGGATGACCTTGTTTTCCGCATTGCCCAGGTGGCGGGGAAGCCGGTTGTTCTGCAGGGGGAAGAGCAGCGCCGGTGCGACCGGGTGAGCGTGCGGATTTCCCATGGGGGCGGCCGGACGGAATATGCGCTCTTTTTTCCGGCGGAACTGTTCCATGACCTGAAACTGCAGCCAGACGCCCGATGCGGATTTTCTCTGGAGGCGATCAACCGCGACCGCAACGGACGGCGCGCGGTCTTTTCCCTCTCGCCGGAGCACCCGCATCAGAATCCGTTTGTCTGGAGCAATCTCATTCTGACGGAGTGAGTGGATATGAGAGAAACAGGGTTGCTGTGTGTCGGAATCGGTACGCTTCTGCTGCTGGCTGGGTGTTTTTCTTCTCCGAAATCGGAGGAGAGGCTTCTCGCGGAGAAGTTCGATTACGACTTCTACCTCGCGGGGAAGAACACTCCGGCCGAATATATGGTCAACCAGATCGCCGCCGCCGACTCCTCCCGGGCCAAGGCGATTCTCACCGGGCGGCTGATCCCCGCCGACCCGGAAGAGGTTGCCCGCGCAGGAGAAACCATCCGGCACCTGGATTCCGAAATCCGGAAGGGGCTGAGCTGGCCGGAGAAAACCCCGCCCGCCGTCGCGATTCCATTTGCCTCCGTCGCGCCGTCGATCGACGGCGCATGCGACGAGACCGCCTGGAACCATGCGCTCACCTTCCGCGATGAGTATCCTATTTCATCCAGAGAGAAGGTGCCGAGCGGAACCGTCTGGCGTGTGATGTGGGACGAGACTTTTTTCTACGTCGGCGTCACCATCCGGCAGAATTCTCCGCGTGCGGAACCCTACAACCCCGCCGGCGGCGGGGCGCCGTGGCACGCCGATGCGGTGGAACTCTTTCTCGGGCCCGGAATCCGCTTCCGTACCTACTGGGAGATCGTCGTCGCTCCGGATGGTTCGGTCTATGACGCACTCGGCCAGAACAACCGGTGGGGTTCCTACCTCGTTACGCCGGAGGAGTCGGTACAGGGACTGCGGGCCGCCGCCCGGCGGACGGAGCAGGGGTACTCGGTGGAGATCGCCGTGCCGTGGCGGGAAGTTCCCGGCTACCAGCGGGGAAATCCGCCGCGGCCGGGAGAGGAGATCAACTTCACACTGGTCCGTTGCCGGAACGGCATCCAGAGCGCCTGCCATCCACTTCTCTATGGCGGACACAACCTCTTCGGGCACCTGCGCGGCACGCTGGCGCGGTAAACCCTGTTCCGGCGGAGAATGTTACTGCATCGGTTCGGCGTCGTCCAGCGGCATCGCCGACTGGATCACCGGGCGCTTCGCCGTCGGCTGGAAGCGCAGCAGATAACCTTTGTTTTCGCTCAGGTCGTTCACCACAATCCCCTCCCGCTTGCTCAGAAAGGTGTAGTAGAAGTTCCAGAGCTTGGCGGTCTCCCGATCCATGTCCGGACGAATTTCTCCGGCGCTGGTGAGCTCATATTTCCCCGCCCAGTCCCAGTAGGACGCCCGGCCGTTGTAAAGCTCCGGCGCCTTGATGTGCAGGAAGATCTTATCCTGGTAGACCACCGCGTAATCCTCCCGCCCGGAGTCCTCCGCCGCGTATTTCCCGGTCGCCATCACCGGAATCGTGCATCCCGTGGCGAGAAAAGCAAGGGCGAGTGCGCCGAAAAGCGCCGTAACATAACGATGAAATTTCATTTTCCGTTTCCTGTCGGTTCGCTGGATTTTGACTTTCCATACTTATAACCGCTTTTTGAAAAATTTCAACGTCCCGGAACGGAATAATCCGCAGATTTCCCCGCGGAACGATTGACAAATCCGCCCCGGTCCGTTACATTATGAGACGACGGATTTTCATCAACCCATTCATCACGGAAAAGCACATTCTGCAAATGAAATACGAAGCGGTTATCGGCCTTGAAGTGCACGTCCAGGTGCGGACGGCGAGCAAGATGTTCTGTTCCTGCCCCAACCGGTACGGCGCGGAACCCAACACCCTGGTCTGCCCGGTCTGTCTCGGCTACCCCGGAACCCTCCCCGTGCCCAACCACGAGGCGATCCTGAAAGCGGTCCGGGCCGGACTCCTCACCGAGTGCACCATCGCCAAATTCAGCAAGTTCGACCGGAAAAGCTACTTCTACCCCGACCTGGCCAAAAACTACCAGATCAGCCAGTACGACCTGCCGTTCTGCACCGCCGGGCGGCTGCGCCTCTCCGGCAAAGGTTTCTCCGGCGCGGAACTGCCGGAGAAGTACATCGGCATCACCCGCATCCACCTCGAAGAGGACCCCGCCAAGCTCACCCACAGCGCCGGCGCCTCCGGGGCGGACTACAACCGCTCCGGCGTGCCGCTTCTCGAAGTGGTCAGCGAGCCGGATATGCGCAGCGCCGACGAGGCCTACGCCTACCTCACCCGCCTCAAGGAGATCATGCAGTACGGCGACATCAGCGACTGCGATATGGAAAAGGGGCAGATGCGCTGCGACGTGAACATCTCCCTCCGCCCGGTCGGGCAGAAGGAGTTCGGCACCAAGATCGAACTCAAGAACCTCAACAGCTTCCGCGCCGCCCACCGCGCGGTCGAATATGAGATCTGGCGGCAGTCCGACATCCTCGACAAGGGCGGTTCGCTCCGCCAGGAGACCCGCGGCTGGAACGACGACAGCGGTGAAAGCTACCTCATGCGCACCAAGGAGCAGGCCCACGACTACCGCTATTTCCCCGATCCGGACCTGATGCCGGTGACCTTCACCGACGAGGAGATCGACGAAATCCGCCGCTCCCTGCCGGAACTGCCGGAGGCGAAGCGGGCCCGGTTCGTCGAGAGTTTCGGGCTGACCGCCTACGACGCCGAAGTCCTGACGCTCGACCGCGCCGTGGCCGCCTACTTCGACGAGGCCGCGCGCCAGAGCCGGGCGCCGAAACTGGTGGCGAACTGGATCATCTCCGAACTTCTCCGGCTGCTCAGCGAGGAGAAGGTCGCGATCAACGAGTGCCGGATCGCCCCGAAATCGCTCGCCGAACTGGTCGATCTCATCGAGAACAAGACGATCAACGGCAAGATCGCCAAGGAGGTGTTCGCCGAGATGTTCGCCACCGGGGAGTCCCCCGCCGCCATCGTCAAGGCCAAGGGGCTGGTTCAGGTCAGCGACGCCGGCGCCATCGCCGCGGTGGTCGCCGAGGCGATCAAAGCCAATCCGGCGCAGGTCGAGCAGTACCGGGCGGGCAACGAGAAGGTGCTGCAGTTCTTCGTCGGCCAGACGATGAAGCTCAGCCGGGGCAAGGCCAACCCGCAGCTGGTGATCGCTGAACTCCGCAAACAGCTTGCCGAATAGGAGCGTGCCGCGCCGTGGTGATTTCGACTCAGCTGATCGTGCTTTCGAAGCAGTCCTACCGGGAGAGCTCTCTGCTGCTGGCCGGGCTGAGTCCGGACTGCGGCAAACTCAGTCTGGTGGCGAACGGCGCGCAGAAGCTCTCGGCGAAAAACTTCCCCGCCGTCGATCTCTTCCGCGAACTGGAGGTGGAGTTCGACGACGGCGGCAACAGCGACCTTCACACCGCGCGCCGGCTGGAAATCGCCACCGAATTCGATGCGATTGCGTCGAATCCGCGCCACTTCCAGATGGCGGGGCGCATCGGCTCCTTTCTGCTGAAGAATGCCGTGCCGAACGTGCCGCTGCCCTACACCTATGACGCGTTCAAATCGGTGCTCAGCCAGCTGTGCGCTCCGCCGGGGACGCCGGATTGCTGGAACATGGTTCAGTGTTCGGTGGTGATCAAGACCGCCTACCTCTATGAAAACGGTCTGCTGCCGGAGGCGACCGATCCCCGCCAGAACGACTTTCTCGAGAATCTCGTCGCCGCCGGAATCGAAAATTCCGCGCTGCCCGCCTGCCGCCCCGATTACTGGAAGTCCCTCAACGAGTGGCTCTCTTCGCTGCTCGACTTCCACCATCTGGCGCGGTGAGGAAGTCGGGGGAGCGTTACATCTCCAGCACCTCCCGCACGGTGATGCGGTCCACCTTCCACCTGTCGTCGATCCGCTTGAGAGAGCAGAAGAGGTCGCGCACCTCCGAAACGGTGCGCCCGTCCTTCATCCTCCCTTCGAGGATGCCGGTGAAGACGGCGCTGGCGGCGTCCGGCGGCTCGACGGTGATCTCCAGCCCGCGCATTTTTACCGAGACGGTGGAGAAGAGCGCCCGGAAGCGGGCCAGCGTCGAGGCGATCTCCGTATCCGAAAGTTCGCCCGAGAACATCTCATGCTTGAAGTTGAAGTGACAGCGGGGGGCGAAGAGCGACTCCACCTGCCGGATTTTCAGCAGTCCGGAGGCGGCTTTCTCGCCCGACCCCTTGGTGGCGAGCGAACAGAGATCCCGCAGCGTGCGGCGGATCTTCACCTCGTCGCTGTCGCGCAGGAAATACCAGGCCGCCGCGCCGCCCGCGGCAAGCACGAGTACGAGGATGGCCGAAATGAGAATGCGCTTGTTGAGTTTCATCGGTGAAATACACTTTCTCCTGCCGGGTCAGAAAAGGGGCGACCCGGCGATTTTGCTCGCGAGCACCTGCCCGAAACGGTGCTGTTCGATCGGCTGACTGCGGTTGTCGCCGACGACGTAATAGTGGCCGGGTTCGACTTTGCGCGGCGGCAGGTTCCAGTCGCTGATGTAACGCACGTACGGCTCCTCCTGCGCCTTGCCGTTGACGTAGAGCGTGCCGTTGCGGAATTCGATCGTATCCCCCGGCAGGCCGACGATCCGTTTGAGAAAGTAGACCCGGTCGGCGTAGCGCAGAATCACCACGTCGCCCCGCTTCGGTTTGCCGAAGAGGTATTTGCCGCGCCAGCAGAAGGTGAACCCCTTCGCCGGATAGGTCGGCACCATGCTTTCGCCGTTGATGACGCACGGAATCAGCACGAAGCCGAAGAGCACACCCGCAAACAGGGCGACCGCGAGCATCCGCAGAAAGAAGCCGCGGTTGAGCCGGGGCAGGAAGAATTCCGTCACCATTCCTGCCCCGGTTTCGTCGTCGGAGCGATGCGCCCCGGCGATCTTCGCCCAGATGCCTGCCGCCCGCCTGAACATGGCTCTCCTCCGGCGTCAGCGCTTCTTCTTGTTGTTGAGCGGAATCCCCTTGGCCGCGGCCTCCTCCTCTTCGAGGAAGGAGAGGAAGCGGGATTTGTCGCTCGCCTTCATGTAGGCCTCTTCGGCGGAGATGTTGCCGGCGTCGAACTGCTCCTGAATGGAGCTGTCCATCGAGCGCATGCCGCGGCCGCCGCCGGAGTCGATGATCGTGCGGATGTTGGAGATCTGCCCTTCGCGGATGGTGTTCGGCAACCCGTCCGCCCAGAGCAGAATCTCGTGGACCGCGACCCGTCCGCCGTTCTTCTTGCGGCAGAGCAGCTGCGAGACGATCGCCTGGAGACATTCCGCGAGCATCGTGCGGATCTGCGCCTGCTCATCCGCCGGGAAGGCGTCGATGATACGGTCAACCGTCTTCGGCGCGTTGTTGGTGTGCAGCGTGGCGAAGACCAGCATGCCCATCGCGGCGCAGGTGAGGCCGAGGCGGATGGTTTCGTTGTCGCGCATTTCTCCGATCAGCACGATGTCCGGGTCGGAGCGCATGGCTCCGCGCAGGGCGCGCGGGAACGATTCGCTGTGGATTCCCACCTCGCGGTGAACGATCGTGCAGTTCTTGTTCTGGTGGACGAACTCGATCGGGTCCTCGATGGTGATGATGTGCTTGTGAAGGTTGTCGTTGATGTAGTCGATCATCGCCGCCAGCGTCGTCGATTTGCCCGAACCGGTCGGGCCGGTCACCAGCACGAGGCCGGATTTGTAGTTGCAGATCTCGACCAGCGTCTCCGGCAGTTTCAACTCCTGCATCGTGAGGATCTTGCTCGGAATCTGACGGAGGACGCACCCCATGCCGTGGTAGTTGTAGAAGTAGTTGCAGCGGAAACGGGCCAGCCCCGGAATTTCGTGCGCGAAGTCGAGGTCGTGCGTCTCCATGAATTTGGTCCACCGCTTGGGGGGCAGGCAGATCTCCTTGAGCATCTCCTCCATCACCTCCGGGGTGAGAATGACGTCGTCCAGCGGCTGGATGTTGCCGTGGACACGCGCTTTGGCCGGGAAGTTGATCGAAAGGTGAAGGTCCGATCCGCCGAGACTGAGCATCTGGCGGAGGTAGCGGTTGATTTTCGGTTCCTGTTCCATGATCGTTCGTCTCCTTGAACGTTACCGGGCTTGCTTGAGTTTGCGGGCTTCGCGGGTCGCCCATTCGGCCTGCAGCTGCGAGATGACCGACTGGTCGCGCATCAGCCCGAGCGCGACCTCATGGTCGATCAGGTTCTGCTTGTATTTTTCCAGCAGGCACTGGTCGAGCGTGCACATGCCCTGCTTGCTGCCGGTGGCCATCGTCGATTTGAGCCGGAACGCCTTGCCTTCGCTGATGATGTTGCTGACCGCCATCGTGTTGATCAGCACCTCGTAGGCGACGGTCAGCCCGCCGTCCGCCGCCGGAATCAGCCGCTGGCAGATGATGCCGCGCAGACTGCCCGCGGTCATCGCGCGGATCTGCGGCTGCTGTGACGGCGGGAAGACGTCGAGCAGACGGTTCAGGGTGTTGGCCGCGTCGCTGGTGTGCAGTGTCCCGATCACCAGGTGTCCGGTTTCGGATGCGGTGATCGCGTTTTCGATCGTTTCGAGGTCGTGCATTTCGCCGATGACGATGATGTCGGGGTCTTCGCGGAGAGCGGCCTTGAGCGCCGTCCGGTAGCTGATGGTGTGGCGGCCGATTTCGCGCTGGGTCACCTGGCAGTTCTTCGACAGCTGGAGGATTTCGATCGGGTCCTCGACGGTGATGATGTGGTCGGTCCGCTTGTCGTTGATGATGTTGACCATCGCCGCGAGCGTGGTGGTCTTGCCCGACCCGATCGGGCCGGTGACCAGCACCAGGCCGTTGTGGTAGTCGAGCAGCCGCTTGATGTGGGTGATGTCGGAATCCATGAATCCGAGTTCCTCAAGCGTGCAGATGTGGTCCGGAACCAGCCGGTAGCTGCCCTCCATGCCGTCCTTGTGCATCATCAGGCAGACGCGGAAGCGGTCCTTGCCGACCTCGAGCGCGAAGTTGATGTCCATATCCTCGTAGAAGCGCGCCTTGCGTTCGGGCGAGAGGAGCACGGTGTTGAGCCGTTCGGCGTCCTCGGCGGGGAGGACGTAGTCGTCGATCCGTTCGATGTTGAGCATCCGCCGGACGAACGGCTTGGCGCCGGCGGAGAGGTGCAGGTCGCTGCAGCCGAGGGCGCGCAGACAGGTGAGCAGCAGGATCATCCGTTCGGCGACCTGTGCATCGTCGAGCTGGGAGATGTCGCGCAGGGTCGGCAAATCGGCGTAGGAGTGGATCTGGGAGAGATCGATGTTCGCCCCTTCGAACCGGGTGGCGGAGTCGGCGACCAGGCCGGTCCGCTGTTTTCTCCGGCGGCGGGAGCTGTCGTCGTCGTCCTCCTCTTCCTCGCGGGGGGCGGCCGCCGGAGCCGGAGTTGCCGGCGTCTCGTATTCCGGCGCGATGCCGGTTTCCGCCTGTCCGACGGCGTAGTCGATGACGGCCTGAATCTGCTCGAGGACGCTCTGGGCATCCTCCTGCGAAAGGCCGGCGACCAGCCGGTCGAGGACGCTCTGGGCGTAGGCGGTCAGATCGGGAGAACCGAGCGAAGCGTAGAGCTGTTCCGCCTCCGCCCGGGTGAGCGCGCCGTTGGTGACCAGCGCGAAAATGAACCATTGGATATCAAGCGGCATTTCTCTTCTCTCTCTTGATGAAAACTTGGATTTTTGTATTATAGCCCGTTCTCGCCGATTTTTCAAGGAATTTCCCGGAAATTTCAATCCGCAAATCCGGGCGGTTTCATTTTCTTTTTCCGGAAATTCCGGGGAAAATTGCAAAATTCCTTTCGAGGTGCTATGTTAAGCGAAACGCTCCCGTAGCTCAGTTGGATAGAGCGAACGCCTCCTAAGCGTTAGGTCACCAGTTCGATTCTGGTCGGGAGCACCATGTCAAACGCAGCAAGGGCCGTCGATTTTGGAACAGCGTGAGAAAGAGAGCCAGGTGAAATACCGCCAGATCGCCGATATCCTGCGGGAACGCATCCGGCGCGGCCGCTACAAACCGGGCGAGACGATCCCCTCCTATCCGCGACTGCGGGAACTCTTCGAAGTGAGCGACATCACCGTGCGCAAGGCGGTGGCGCTGCTGGTGAACGAAAATCTTCTGCGCATGGAGCGCGGCCGCGGCAAGGGATTCTTCGTCATGCCCCCCGCGCCGGCGCGCAGTTCCGGGCGGCGGCTTCACCGCCTCTGCATCCTGCCGGTGAACCTGCCCCAGAGCGACGACCCCGCCATTCAGAAGGGGATCACCGCCGCGGTCGAGGCGGAGTTCGGGAGCCTCATTCTGCTGCCGGACTTCGCCGACGCCGACAGCCGATTGCGCTGTCTGCGGAGCATCACCGCCGCCGAGGCCGCCGACGGATTTCTGATCAACGGCCAGCTCTTCGCCTCCGATCGCGAGGCGGCGGGGGTGACGGAGTATTTCGACTCCTGCGGGATGAAGTATGTGGTGATCTATTCGTGCGAATGCCGTTCCGCGTCGGAGTTTTTCGCCGCCGGGCGCCCCGGCGTGTTCATGAACGAGCGCGACGCGCTCCGGCGGGCGCTGCTCCGGGCGGAGAGCCGCGGCAACCACCGGCTGCTCTTTCTCGGCATCGACGGATTTTCGGTGCGCCGCTCGATCGAAGTGGCCCGCGCCCTCGATCTCGCCCAAAAGTTCGAATTTGCGGAAATCATCCTCGACGAGCTGGAGGTCAAGAACCTCTTTCACTCCTTCGAGCGGGTGCTGGAGGAGGCGGTCCGCCCTGGAACCACCGTCGTGCTGGAGGGGAGCAACCTGCCGCTGAGCTATTTCGACAGTCTGCTCGCGGCGCGCCGCCTCCGGCCCGGCCGCGACGTCTCCTGTTTCTTCTTCGAGCACTACTGCAACCTCGAGTCGGTCTTTTTCAGCAAGTACTCCTCGATCAGCCGCCCCTATTTCGACCTCGGGTTCAAGGCGGGCGAACTGCTCCGGCGGATGGTCGCCGCCGGAACGCCGGGCGAGACCATCACGCTTTCCGCGGCCTTCAACGACCTCGGCACGATCTGACGGGCGCGCCGTCTCCGCCTCAGGGGAGGGGTTCGGCGATGACGAAGGCGGGCAGCCCCGGAATCTTCCAGTGCTCCAGCACCCGCCGGATCGCCGGGTCGTTGAGATTCTCCGCCTGGAACTTCACCACGACGAATTTCTCCAGCGCCTTCTTCACCTCAGGCTGCGGGAAGACCTCGCGCTCCATCGCGCGGCAGTTCTTGCACCAGGTCGCCCAGAAGTCGATCAGAAGCGGTTTGCCGGAGCGGCGGGCTTCGGCGATTCCGGCTTCCAGCTGGGCGGCTTCGGCTTCGGGGGAGAACTTGCCGGGCAGCAGGGTGTATCCGGTCCAGCCGTAGTAACAGGCCGCGGCGAGAATGATGACGCCGAAGAGGGTTTTGACCGCCACCATGAAGGCGCCCGGTTTCGGCAGGACGCCGAATCCGGCGCCGGCCAGCGGCCACGGCAGAGCCATGCCGACGCCGAGCAGGAAGGGGAGCGCCAGCGCGAAGTAGTTCCCCGCCTGGTACCGTTCGGCGGCGAAGAGCAGCACGCCGATCACCACCGGGGCGACGCAGGCGCCGGCCAGCAGTGCGGCGAGCGCGCCCATGACGAAGGCGACGACGGTTTTGCCGCCCTTGATCCGGCTCGGCTTCACATTGAGTTTTCCGGAGAGGTCGACGTTGAACACCCCGAACATCGCCAGTGCGAGAATCAAAAAGACCGCCGCAATGACGAAGTTGAACCAGCTCGAGGCGTTGAGCGAGCCGAAGCGCGCCCCGGTGAGGATGACCGCCAGTCCGAGGATGCCGTAGGCGGCGGCCATGCCGGTGCCGTAGGCGAGGCCGCGCCGGAATCCGGTGCCGCGCCCGGCGCCGTCCGCGCCGATGATGGCGAGGTTGACCGGAATCATCGGCAGTACGCAGGGGGTCAGGTTCAGCCCGAGCCCGCCGAGCAGGGTGAGGAGGATGATCCACCAGATTCCGGCGCCGTGGAAGAGCGGCTTCTCCTCCGGAGCCGCCCCGCCTTCGGCGCGGTCGAGGAAGCGCAGAAATCCTTCGGCGGAGAGGGTGCCGGTGGTCTGGCGGAGCGTCTTCAACCGGTCGAGTGCGAGCGGCGCATCGACGGCCTGGTCGAGAAGTGTTTCGGCGGGCGGGGTGCCGCCGGCGAGGGTGAGATCCTCCGGCATGTAGCACATGGCGGGTTCCCCGCCGTTCGCGCTCCGGCATCCCTGGTAGGAGACCGTCGCCCGGAAGGGCGGGACTCCCTCGAAGAGCCAGACATGTTTCCCGGCAGGGTAGATCTGTGTCGCGCCGAAGAACTCATCGTCGTGACCGACCGGTTTCGGCGCCGTTTTCGGCGAGAGGGTTTTGCCGTCCGCGCCGGAGACCTGAATCTCCAGCGTTCCGGCGTAGAAGTAGTGCTGCGGGGCGACGGTCGCGGTGATCGTCAGCCGGGATCCCTCCGTTTCCGCCTTCCACTCGAAGGGGGCGGCGGTCACGGCGGCGGCGGCGAACAACGCGCCCAGCAGGGAGAAGAAGCGGTACAGCATGCAAAGCTCCCGGGATTATTTTTTCGCCTTGTCCAGCTTCTGGACCTTTTTCGCCAGCTGTTCGATGTCGCGGATGTATCCTCTGGCGTTGCGGGCGGTCACTTTGCCGATCGTTTTGCCCTGTGCGTCGAGCAGCAGCGACGTGGGGTAGCCCCTGACGCCGTATTTCTCTCTGAGCTTCTTATTCTGCTCGGTGAGCTTGGCGTCGAGCTGTTTTTTGCGGGGGAAGTCCAGATAGAGCAGTACGACGTTCTTCTCCGCGAACTTCTGGAACGAGGAGTCCTTCAGCACCTTCTTCTCCAGCTGGACACAGTAGGGGCACCAGTCCGAACCGGTGAAGAGAGCGAGCACCGGCCGCTTCTCTTTGGCGGCGCGGGCGAGTGCCGCGTCGTAGTCGGTGCCCCACCCTTTGGGCACATCCGCGGAAAAGAGCGGCAGCGCCACGACGGAAAGCAGTGCGAGCAAAACAGGGAAAACCATCTTCTTCATGTTCATCTCCTCCTGATGTTGGCTTGTAGCGATGAGAAAGAAAAATACTCTGTTCACACTGTAGCATCGGTTTGCTTTTTTTCAAGATACAGTTTGCCCGGGATGCGAAAATAAGCTATATTACGCAAGAGCGTGCAGAGGAGGGCCGCCCACGCGCTTTTTCGGGGAATGACGGAACAATGACGGATAAAGAACGGAAAAGTGACGGATGGGTCTGTTTTTTTCTGCAAGAACTTGCTGCAAAACAAATTCCGATATTACAGGAGGCCGTTTTTATGAAAAAACTTGATTCACTTTCGCCCGCGCCGGTATGGGAAATTTTCGAGCTGATCTGTTCGATTCCGCACCCCTCCGGGCACGAGGCGGCGCTGGCGGAGGCGCTCTCCGCCATGGCCCGCGAACGGGGGCTCGCCGTCCGGCGCGACACGGCCGGAAATCTCCGGATCGACCGTGCCGCCGCGCCGGGATTCGAATCGGCTCCCGCCGTCCTGCTTCAGGCGCACCTCGACATGGTGCCGCAGACGGCGCCGGGGGTGAAGTTCGACTTTCTCACCGACCCGATTCTGCCGGAAATCCGCGGGGAGTGGGTGGTCTCCGGCGCCGGAACCACCCTCGGCTCCGACAACGGAATCGGGGTCGCCGCCGCGGTGGCGCTCCTCTTCGACCCGGCGTGGCGCGGCGGCGCGCTGGCGGGGGTGTTCACCGTCTCCGAAGAGGTGGGGCTCAACGGCGCTCTGGCGCTCTCGCCGGAGATGCTCGAAGGGACCTATCTGCTCAACCTCGACTCCGAAGAGGAGGGGGAGCTCTACCTCGGCTGTGCCGGCGGCGCCCGGCTGACGCTCACCTTTGACGCGGCGTTCCGGCCGGTTCCCGCCGGGATGACGGGAGTCCGCTGCACGGTCGGCGGCATGGCCGGCGGACACTCCGGCTGCAACATCGCCGACCGGCGCGGCAACGCGATCCGCCTGCTCGCCCGCCTGCTGAAAGAGTCGCCCGAACTTCAAATTGCCTCGTTCGACGGCGGCACCTGCGACAACGCGATTCCGCGCGAAGCGGTGGTTTCGGGCGCTCTCCCGGCGGAGACGTTCGAGAGCTTCCGCCGCCGGGCGGAGGCGTTCGAACGCGAGGCGGCCGGGGAGTTCGACGCGCCGCCGGAGTTCCGGATCGAGGTGGAATCCGCGCCTCTGCCGGAGCGGGTCTGGACCGAGGAGTTCCGCGACCGGATGCTCGATGCCCTCACCGGCTGCCCCGACGGTCCGACGGCGTTCGATTCGGCGCTCGGCGTGGTGCGGACCAGCTCCAACCTCGCCGCGGTGCGGAGCGAAGGGGAACGCCTTGTCGTCGCCACCAGCCAGCGCAGTCAGATCGACGCCGAACGCGCCGCATTGACCGAAGCGATTGCGGAACGGTTCCGGGCGGCGGGGGCGACGGCGTCGGTGAGCCACGCCTATCCCGGCTGGGAGCCGCGGCTGGATTCGCGGCTCTTCTCGACCGCGGCGTCGCTCTATCGCGAACTCTTCGGGAGGATGCCGGAGCCGAAGGTGATCCACGCAGGGCTGGAGTGCGGCATCCTCTCCGGAATCAATCCGAAGCTGGAGATTCTCTCCTTCGGCCCGACGCTGGAGAATCCGCACAGTCCGGGCGAACGGCTCGACATCGCGTCGGTCGGCCGCTTCTGGAAATTTCTGCGCGAACTTATTTTGCGGTTGCAGAGCTCGCCGCGGCCTTGAGCTCCTTCTGGAGTTCGGGGAGCCCCTCGGAGAAGCGCCGGTTGGTGATCTCCGAGAGGGCGGCGCCGATCCGGGCGTCGGCCTGCGCCTTCTTCTGCCCGAGCGGGGTGCGGTAGAAGGCGATCAGCGCGCGGAGTTCGTCGGTGGTGTAGTTTTTGAGGTAGATCCCGGCCAGCTCCCCCTTGAGCGCGTCGAAGGCGAAGCATTTGCGCACGAACCGCTCCACCGCCGGACGGGTGGGATCATCCGGCGCGGAACCGAGCTGGCGGAGCGACGCTTCGACGGTCGCCTCCAGCGCCTGCCGGGTGCCGTTGATCTGCAGCAGCTCTTCGGCGAGGGCGCGCGCGTCGCGGCCGGCCGCGGCGGCACAGCAGCAGAAAAACAGCGCCGCCGGAAGGAAAAGAAGTCGTTTTTTCATAAGTTTCTCCCGATGATCTGAATCGAGCCGAGCGGACGGTTGAGCCGTTCGGCGACCACTTTGCACTTGACCCGGAGCAGGAAGTAGACCGGGCGGGTGAACTCCTCGTCGAGCGATTCGAAGTTCCCCTGCCCCTTGGAGATGACCAGGTCGGCGCGGGAGAGCGCGTCGAGGATCTCCGGCGAACTGTGGCGGAGCGACACCCCCGGCGCGCAGTCGCCGGTGTCGATGATCGGCGCGAAGTCGATTCCGGAGAGTTTCGCCTCCCGCCGGGTGACGTCGTTCAGCACCGGAAGCCCCCGCACGCCGATGGTCAGCTTGTCGGCGTAGGGCTCCATCAGCAGCCGGTCGACCACCGCTTCGCCGCAGTTGTCCAGCATGTAGAAGATCGACTTCGCCCAGTCCATCCGGCGCTTCAGATCGGCGCATGCCTCGCGGTCGAACGGCAGGTCGAACACCTCGCGGATTCCGGCCTCGGCCTCCAGCAGATTGAATTCCGGGTTGACGCCGTAGTCGATGATGTTGCCGCCAATCGCCAGGCGCACCGCCGCTTCGAAGGGGGCGCTGCTTTCGGCGACGAGCTGCCGCAGTTCGGGCAGAAGCTCCAGCCCGAGCTGTGTGGATCTGTCCTTGACCTCCCGGTAGGCGTCCTCGATGCCGGAGACCTCGTTGACGATCCGGTTGAAAAAGCTGGCGAACTCCGGCGGGGTGGTCCGGTCGTCGGCGTCGACCACCTTGCGGAGCATGCGGCGCACCAGTTCGTACTGCCGGTCGAGGTCGGGCGTGGCCATCTTCGCCAGGCGGGAGAGCTGTGAAAGAATGCAGGGGTAGCAGTCGATTTGAACTCGCATGGTCACGCCTCCGGCCAGTGTTGTTTCAGCAGTTCCGCCGTCGCCTCGAGCGCCTCCGGCACACAGCGGATGTCGGCGAGGACCGGCATGAAGTTGTTGTCGCCGTTCCAGCGCGGCACGATGTGCATGTGCAGGTGGTCGGCCACGCCGGCTCCGGCCGCCTTGCCGATGTTGCAGCCGATGTTGAACGCTTCCGGCGCCATCGCCCGGCGGAGCGCCTCTTCGGCCGTCGCGCAGAGATCGAGAAGTTCCGTCCGCTCCTCCCGGGTGAGCAGTGCGAGGTCGCCGACGTGCCGGTAGGGGGCCGCCAGCAGATGCCCGGTGTTGTAGGGGTAGCGGTTGAGCATGACGAAACAGTGTGTTCCGCGATGGAGGATCAGCGGCTCCTCGGGCCGGTCTCCGGGCTCTTCGCTGCCGCAGAGAAAACAGCGCTTCTCCTTCGGGCCGCGGATGAATTCGATGCGCCACGGCGCCCACAGCGGTCGGTTCTCTTCTCTCATGATGTCGATCCTTGTTGCCTGGCAAGTCGCAGGAGGCGCTCCTTGCGTTTCCGGTATTGAATCAGCGCGACGGCGGCGTGGAAGACCACGAGCGCCGCCAGCACTGCGATGAACCATTCGCCGTGCCGGACGAAGAAGGTCTCCGCCGGTTCCGGCTCGACGCCGACTCCGACGGTGGCGATGCCGCGGCCGCGGCGGAGTTCGAGCCGCGCTTCCGGACCGGGCACCTCCAGAATCTGGGTGAACTCTCCCAGCGGCGTCACCACGCCGGAGCCGCCGTTGTTGCCGCAGCGGACCATCGGCAGGCCGGTTTCGACCGCGCGCATGACCGCGTTGGCCAGGTGCTGTTCCGGCTCGCTGCTGACGGGGTACCAGGCGTCGTTGGAGAGCACCACCAGTACGTTGGCGCCGCGCCGGGCGAACTCGCGGGTGAGGTAGCCGAACACCCCTTCGTAACAGATCGCCGTTCCGGCGCGGACGTCGCCGCGCAGCCGGACCGGATTCGGGTTGACTCCCGGCGTGAGGTCGCGGTTCATATCCACCGCCCGGATCAGGAACTCCGGCAGCAGCGAACGGAAGGGGATGTACTCGCCGAACGGCACCCGGTGAATTTTGTCATATTTGTGACGCAGTTTCCCGTCGGCGGAGAAATAGAGCGCGCTGTTGGTCACGCCGGGAGGGCCGCCGCCGGGGAGCGTATCTTCGAAATCGATCGAACCGATCAGCATCGGCAGTCCGGTCCGGGCGATCAGCCGGGCGACGCCGAACCGGAAGGAGGCGCTCACCGGATGGGTCGAGCGGAACGGCACCGGCACCGCGCTCTCCGGCCAGACGATCAGCTCCGGTTTCGGCGCGAGCTGCGGCGCCCGGCAACTGAGGGCGAGGTAGACGTCGAGCGCCTCCTGCGCCTCGGCGAGCGAGGCGTTGCGCCGCTGGGAGATGTCCCCCTGCACCAGCGCCGGGAACCAGTTCGGGCGGACCGGTTCGTACTGCACGATTCGCAGGAGGCCGCCGAGCATCGTCAGCGTGAGAAGGAGCAGAACTGCGAGCATCACCCGCAGTCCCGGCCCGCGGAAGCGGGTGCGGCAGGCGGCGAAGATTCCGGTGTTGGCCAGCGCGACGAGAAAGTTCACGCCGTAACTGCCGGTCAGCGCGGCGATCTGGAGCATCGCGGTGTTGCGCCACATGGTGACGCCGAGATCGTTCCAGGTGAAGAGGCGGGAGCGGGTCCACTCCAGCAGCGTGAAGAGCGCGGCGCTGCCGGCGGCGAAGAGAAGCAGCCGGAAGAACGCCGCGGAGGAGTGGAGAAACTTCTCCCGCGCGGCAAAGCCGCCATCCTCCGCGCCGGCCGGGAAGAGGCTGTTCCGCCAGAGCCACGGCAGCGCCGCCGCCCAGACCGCCGGCCAGAGCGAAATGACCGGCGCGAGCAGCCACGGTACCGCCGGGTGGATCTCCCGCAGGAAGCGGAAGGCGAAGAGCGCCCACCCCAGCCCCCAGAGCCATCCGGCGAACGCCGCCGCGCGCCAGGAGCTGTTCACTGCGTAGAGCAGAAGCGGCACGAGAGTGAGGAAGGCGAGGAGATTCCAGTTGAGAGGCGGCAGGGCGGCCGCGTAGAGCGTTCCGCCGAGAAAAACCAGCAGGAGCCGCAGCAGGCGGCACTTCCGGGAGACCCGCGCCGATTCGTCGGGCGGATCGCCGGCGCCGGCGGGGGGCGAAATCATGAAAATATCGGGTAAATGCGTCATTGCGATTCAAAAATTATTGAAATCATGGTGCTTTTGGTGTAATTTACTACACATTTACAACCGAGGCAATTTCAAAAGCCGGTTTCGCATACATTTTTTTCCGGATTTCGACAGGCGCGGAGCCCGCTTTTGAAAGTTGCCTCACAACTGCGGGAATTGGAAAAATGAGAATCAACGAAACGGTGCAGTTCGACCACATCGTGGTCGGCAGCGGTCTGGCGGGGCTCTCCAGCGCCCTCCATCTGGCGCGCTCCGGGCGGAGCGTGGCGGTTTTGACCAAGCGGGAGATCTACGAGTGCAACAGCCGTCTCGCCCAGGGCGGCGTCGCCTGCGTCATGGACCGGCTGGATTCCTTCGATGAACATGTCAAAGATACTCTCACGGCGGGGGCGGGGCTCTGCGACGTCGGCGCGGTCCGCACCATCGTCGAAGCGGGGCCGGCGGCGATTCAGGAGCTGATCGAGCTCGGGGCGAAGTTCACCACCCGCGGGGAGCTCGGCTACACCGACGAGGCCGAGGAGTTCGACCTCGGCCGGGAGGGCGGCCACCACAAGCGCCGGATTCTCCACGCCGGAGACATCACCGGCGCGGAACTCGAACGGGTGATGATCGAAGCGGTCCGTTCGATGCCGAACATCAAGGTGTTCGAATACCACGTCGCGATCGACCTGGTGGTCAGTTCGCGGCTCGACCTCGGCGGCCCGAACCGCTGCTTCGGAGTTTACGTGCTCGATGTGAAGAGCGGGAACATCCTCACCTTCCTCGCGCCCTCCACCACCATCGCCTGCGGCGGCGCCGGCAAAGTCTATCTCTACACCAGCAATCCGGATGTCGCCTGCGGCTCCGGCATCGCGATGGCCTACCGGGCCGGGGCGAAGATCGCCAATATGGAGTTCATCCAGTTCCACCCGACGATTCTGTACCATCCGACCATCCGTTCGTTCCTGATCAGCGAGGCGCTGCGGGGCGAGGGCGCGGTGCTCAAGTGCCGCGATTCGCGCGACTCCGAGCCGGTCGAATTCATGCAGAAGTACCACCCGATGAAGAGCCTCGCGCCGCGCGACGTGGTCGCCCGCGCGATCGACTCCGAAATGAAGCGCACCGGTGAGGAGTGCGTCTATCTGGATATCCGCCACCTCGACGAGACGACGCTGCGCCGCCGGTTCCCGAACATCTTCGCAAAGTGCCTGGAGGCGGGCATCAACATGGCGCACGATCTCATTCCGGTGGTGCCGGCGGCCCACTTCGTCTGCGGCGGCATCAAGACCGACGTCAACGGCGCGTCGAGCATTCAGGGGCTCTACGCGGTCGGCGAATCCGCCTGCACCGGACTGCACGGCGCGAACCGTCTGGCGAGCAACAGTCTGCTTGAAGCGCTGGTGGTCTCGCGCTTTGCGGCGGCGGACATCAACGCCCGGTTCGAGGAGTTCCGCCAGGCGCGGCCGAACACCGACGCCGCGCTCAACTGGATGACCGGCAACGCCACCGACTCCGACGAGCAAGTGGTGATCGCCCACAACTGGGATGAGATCCGCCGCTTCATGTGGGACTACGTCGGCATCTACCGCACCAACAAGCGCCTGGAGCGCGCCAAGAACCGGATCAAGCTGATCCGCAAGGAGATCGAAAAGTACTACTGGGACTTCCTCGTCACCGCCGACCTGGTCGAACTGCGGAACATCGCCACCGTCGCCGAACTGATCATCGACAGCTCGCTGAAGCGCCATGAGAGCCGGGGACTTCACTACAACGCGGACTACCCCTACCGCGATCCCGAACTCGACTGCGTGGACACCATCATCCAGAGGGAGCTGTGACGTGCCTGCGATGAAACATGAACTCCCGGTTGAGAACCGGGTGATCGAACTGATTTCCACCCTGCAGGGGGCCGGGTTTGAGGCCTATATCGTCGGCGGCGCAATCCGCGATCTGCTGCTGGGCCGCCGCCCCAAGGACTACGACATCTCGACCGCGGCGACGCCGGAGGAGGTGCGCAACGTCTTCGGCCGCCGCTCGGCCCGGATCATCGGCAAGCGGTTCCGGCTGGTGCACGTCCGCCACGGCGGCGAACTCTTCGAGGTGAGCACCTTCCGTCGGGCTCCCTCTCCGGAGAGCGCGGCGGTGGGGCCGGACGGGCGGAAGCACGAGGAGCTGCCGGAGCACATGATCCTCTCCGACAACTCCTTCGGCACCGCCGAGGAGGATGCCTGGCGGCGCGACTTCACGGTCAACGCGCTCTTCTACGACCCGGTCCGGTCGGAACTGATTGACCACACCGGGCAGGGGATCGACGACATCCGCTCCGGGGTGGTGCGGGCAATCGGCAATCCGCGCCTCCGCTTCGAGGAGGATCCGGTGCGGATGCTCCGCGCGCTCAAGCTGGTCGGGCAGTATGACTTCTCCTTCGACGCGGCGACGGAAAACGCGCTCTTCGCCATGCTGCCGCTGATCCGTCACGCCGCGCCTTCACGCCTTTCGCTGGAGCTGGAGAAGATCCTGAGCTCCAGCTACGGCGACAAGCATCTGCTCGCCTTTCACGACTATGGCCTTCTGGAGTATTTCCTGCCGGAGATCGACACGGCGTGGGGCAGCCCGGTCTGCGAATATGCGCTCAACCTCTTCAACGAGCGGAACTGCCGGGTGGCCGAGGGAATCTACCGCAACAGCATCTCGCTGGCGATGGCGACGCTCGCGCTGCCCTTCGTCGAACAGCAGTGCGGCAGTCCGGTCGGCACGCTGTGGAAGAATTCGCCCGACGCGCGGGCCGCGATTGCCGGCGTGCTGGACCGGCTGTTCCGGCCTCAGACGATGATGAACCGCATGACGCTTTCGGCGGAGCGGGTGCTTCAGCTGCAGGCGCTCTTCGGCGAACCGAAGAGCCGGCCGGAGCAGTTGATGGAGAGCCGCTCCTACGCCCATTCGCGCGAACTTCTGCTGATCCGCACCGCGGTTCAGGAGGGCGACGTGGCGGAGCTGGAACGGCTCTGGCCGCCGGTCGGAGCCCGCCGTCGCGGCGGTCGTAACGACGGCCGGAATGCGGAGGGCGAAGGGGGCGGAGGGCGCCGGCCGCGCCGCCGCCGCCACCGTTCCCGCCGGGGGAAGGAGCCGGAATCGTGAGGCGGCTCCGGCGGTTTGCCGCACTGGTGCTGCTGCTTTCGGCGGGGCTGTTCCCCGTCCGCGGCGGCGCGGAGGTGCTGAACGACCCGACGACCGGGCGTCCGGTCCGTTACGCCGGGAAATTCTCCTCTGCCAGAGTGACGCTGCCGGACCACTACCGCGCCAAAAGCCGGGAGTTCCGCGGCGTCTGGGTGGCGACGGTTGAGAACATCGATTTTCCGCGCCACGCCGACGCGGCCTCCTTCCAGCGCGACTTCATCCAGCTGGTGGAGAATCTGCGCAAGGCGAACTTCAACGCGATCTTCTTTCAGGTGCGGCCGATGTGCGACGCCTTCTACCCGTCGAAACTCAACCCCTGGTCGCGCTGGATGACCGGGCAGGAGGGGCGCAGTTACGGGTCGTTCGACCCGCTTGCCTTCATGGTGGAGGAGGCGCACCGCCGCAATCTTGAATTTCATGCGTGGATGAATCCCTACCGGGTGCACGGCGGCACGCCGCTGCGGCGGAATGCCTATCTGCGGACGCTTGCCCGCGGCAGTTTCGCCCGGCGGAATCCCGCTCTGGTGCTGGAGTCGAAGCTCGCCAACGGCCGCTATTCGCTCTTTCTCAACCCCGGGGAGCCGCAGGTGGTCCGCCACATCGTCGATTCGGTGAAGGAGATTCTGGCGCGCTACCCGGTCGACGCGATCCATTTCGACGACTATTTCTACTTGTACACCGACATCGGCAACATCGACCAGGCGACCTTCCGGAGCCGGAATCCGCGCCGTCTTTCGCTCGCACAGTGGCGGAGGAGCAACGTGGACAACGTCATCTACGGGGTGCGGCAGGCGGTGGATGCGAGCAACCGCGCGACCGGACGGCGGGTCGCCTTCGGGGTCAGCCCCTTCGGCATCTGGGCGAACAAAAGCCATCTCGCCTCCGGTTCGCTCACCGGCGGGAAGGAGTCCTATTTCGCGCAGTACGCCGATTCGCGCGGCTGGGTGAAGAAGCACTGGGTGGATTACATCGTGCCCCAGATCTACTGGCCGTTCTCGCACGACGTCGCGGCCTACGCGGCGCTGACCGACTGGTGGAGTTCGGTGGTCGCCGGAACCGGAGTCAATCTCTACATCGGCCACGGCGTCTACCGGCTCGGCTCCGGCAGAAGCTGGCCGGCGCGGGAACTGGCCGATCAGCTCCGCTACAACAGCGCCCGCCCGGAGGTTTCCGGCTCGGTGCTCTTCTCCTACCGCAGCGTCTTTCTGCCGGCCAATGCGACGATGAAGGAGGGGGTGAACCGGGCGCTGCGCACCTACTGGAGAGCGCCCGCTCTGCGGCCGCTCTACCGCAATCTGCGCTGACGGCCGCGGGCGGTCGGCTATTTGTGGTGTTTGCTGAGGGCGTGTTCCACCATGGCGGCGACGATTTTCTCGGTGTTTTCCGCACGCTTGTTGAGTTCGGCTTCCAGCCGGATGGCGCGGCGCTTCATCTCCTCGAGCTGGCGGCGGTTTTCATTGAGCCGCTGTTCGAAATCGGTGCGCGCGTGGGCGGTGAGTTTCGCTTTGACGGCCTCCTTTTCCTCCTGGGAGGAGGCGGCGTGATAGGCGGCGATCAGACGGCGGAACTCCCGGTGCCGGGCCTGCTCCACCTGCCGCATCGCCTCCGCCTTCTCCTTGAGCACGGAGCGGAATTTCTCCGGATCGGAGCTCTGGAGCCGGAGGAGCTCCTGACGCTCCTTTTCGCTCAGGTTGGCGAAGACGCGCCACATGCGCGGACCGCCGAAGCGGGGACCGCCCCCTTTCTTGGGTTTTTCCACTTCCGGAGGCGGAGGCGGCGGAGGGCCTGCCGGTTCCTCCGGCGGAGTTTCCGGCGCAGGAGCCGCCGTCGCTGTTCCGGCGAAGAGGATCAGGCCTGCCAGGAGAAGCAGGAGGCGGTGAAATTTCATATTCAGTTTCCTTTCATCATGTTGAGACCGGCAAGTTCCGAGAAGGCCTGCCGCCCGCAGTAGAGTTCGAAATTGAGGTTGTAGTTCTCCTGCTCGACTTTGCTCCAGTCGTTGAGGGCGAGCAGCTCCTGCGTTTCGGCGGCGCGGACGTCGTCCGCTGCCGGCTGGAACCAGAAGATGCCGGAGCCGACGAGCAGTGCCGCGGCGGCCGCCGCGGCTCCGGAGAGGCTCCAGCGACGGAAAACCCGGCGGAAGCGAAGTTTCTTCGCCTCCTGGCGCGCCGCCGCAAGAATCCGCCGGTCAAGGGCCGCCGGAACCTCCCGGCGAATCAGCGATTCGTAGTGTTCAAACTCTTTCATAGGACACCTCCCCGGTCGATTTCCCGGATCAATTTTCTCAAATTCCGGATCGCGTACTGCATTCTGCCGAGCACGGTATTGATCGAGCAGTTCTGAATCTCCGCGATCTCCTTGAACGCGAGATCCTGCTGCCGGAGCAGGAAGACTTCGCGCTGCTCCTCCGGCAGCCGGGCGACAGCATCGGCGATCACCTTGCCCACCTCGCCGGAATCCAGTTCGCTGACCGGCTCCATCGCCGCCGGACCCGGCATATCCGGGGTGGTTTCGGCGTCGAGCGGAACCGCCCCCTCCCGCTCCGGCCGGAGTTTCCGGATCCGGTCGATGAAGATGTTGCGGCCGATGCGGAAGAGCCAGGCGCTGAACCGGCCGTCGTCGCGGTATTTCGGCAGCTTTTCAATCACCCGCAGCCAGGTCTCTTCGAAGACCTCGTCCACCTCGGCGGAGTTCCCCGGAATCAGATTGTTCAGGAACCCGTACAGCTGGCGGCGGTATCGGTGATAGAGAACTTCAAACGCCGCTTCATCGCCGCCGGAAAACGCCCGGATCAACTCCATGTCTCCGGCTTCCTCGACCGTCTTCATCTGGTTGTTTTCTCTTGTCTGTTTCATTGGTTTAACGGATGGGCGGGGCGGAAAATTGTACGGGCCGCTGGAAATTCGTCAAAAAATTCCACACCGGCCGGTCCGGAGCAAGCAGCTCCTCCGGCGGCGGTCCGGCGAGTTCCACCCAGCGGTACTCCTGCCCTTCGCGGCAGACCGGAACCGCCCCCGGGGCGAGCAGGGCGCGGAGAAAGATCAGCTCGATGCCCCCCCGTTCCGGCGCCGTGACCAGCCGGTAGAGTTCGTCGCCGGGAGTGATCGCAACGCCGAGCTCCTCCTCCAGTTCGCGGCGCAGCGCCTCGGCGGGAGTTTCGCCCGGTTCGATTTTTCCGCCGGGGAACTCCCAGCCGGCGGGCGGCTTCCCGGCGGGACGGGAGGCGAGCAGCACCTTCCCTGCTCTGCGGATGACGGCGGCGGCGACGTGAATTCTGCACATGATTCTACCCCGGAAAGTGTTCGGTAAGCGATTGCAGCAGGAAGAGCAGATTTCCCACCAGAAACGAACCGATCGCATAGAGCTGGTCGATGAAGACGAAGAGCAGCATGATCATCACGAAGAAGGCGCCGCGCACCGCCTCCGAACTCTGCCGGACGAAGCGCGGGAAGAAGTTTTCGAGGATGTACCAGCCGTCGAATCCGGGCACCGGGAAGAGGTTCAGCAGAAAGAGCACCACATTGAGTTCGCCCGCGTAATAGAGCATCTCCCAGGTGAATTCGGTCCCCAGCTGGAGTTTGAAGCAGACGAAGCAGAGCACGGTGAATCCGACGGCGAGCGCGAGATTGGTCGCGGGCCCGGCGAAGGCGACCAGCGCCGGGCCGTGACGGTGACGCATGAGGTCGTGCCGCACCGGCACCTGCCCCCACGCCAGCCCGAAGAAGGCGAAGATGATGAGCGACCACAGCCCCATCTGGCGGAAGGGGTTGAGCGTCAGGTGCCCGGCGTCGGCGGCGGTGGGATCCCCCTCCTTGAGAGCGATGTAGGCGTGCATGAATTCGTGACAGCAGATCGAGAAGATGACGATGAGGGCCACGGCGAAGAAGAACGGCGGGTTCTCCCAGAGCTGTTGGATGAAGAGCGACATGACTGGTTACACCTCCGATTCGTCGAGCGCGACCGGCCAGAACTGGAACGCGGGCGTCTCGTAGGGGTGGCTGGCCCGGAGCGCGGCGATGACGGCGCGGAGATGCTCGCGGGCGCAGATGGTTTCGAGCTTGACTTCGGGAACGGTTTCCAGCGTGCCGACCGAACCGACGGCGGGCGAACTGCCCGGCAGGGGCCGGAACTGCCCGGTTCCGGCGGTGGACCAGATGCAGCTGTCGTAATTGCCGAGGCGTCCGGCTCCGGCGGCGGCGATGGCGGCGCGGAGGGGTTCGGCGTGAGTGGCCGGCACGTAAATTTCGATCTTGAAAAACATGGGTTCCCCCGGTTGAAAAATGAAACATGCGGAATTTAGCACCGCACCGCCGGAAAATCAACTGGAATATTCTCCATAAATATGGTATATTACGAAATTCGACACGATTTTCGACGGTAATGCGGAGGAGAGCAACACCATGAGCCTGTTTGACCGTCCCTACATGCAGAACGGCGGCCGCCCCGCCGACAACGGCATGAACATGATCTGGACGCTGATCGCGATCAACGCGATCGCCTATCTCTTTGTAGCCCCGCCGGAATCGGCGGGATTTTTCCGGCTGGCGCTGACCAGCGGCGGCATCCGGGACTTTCACCTCTACCAGCTGCTGACGGCGGGATTCCTGCACGGGAGCTTCTCCCACATCTTCTTCAACATGTGGGGCGTCTACCTCTTCGGCACGCTGGTGGCGCCTCACATCGGCGGGAAGCGTTTTCTCGCGCTCTACCTGATCGGGGCGATCACCGGCAATCTGCTCTTTCTGCTCTTCAACTGGAACACACCGGCGATTCTCTGCGGCGCCTCCGGCGCGGTCTGCGCGATCATGATGGCGGCGGCGATGCTCGAGCCGAACCGGCGGTTCGTCATGATCTTCATGCCGTTCTTCCCCTTGAAGACGGCGACGCTGGTGATCTGCTACACCATTCTGGAGATCATCCTCGAAGTGAGCGGCGGCCAGAGCGGCATCGCCCACCTCGCCCACCTCGGCGGATTTCTCGGCGGATATTGCTTCTTGAAGGTGCTCTTCGGCAGTTCTCTGCCGTGGGATCCGTTCCGTCGCCGGGTGCGTCCGGGGGAGTGGAAGCGTCCTCCGGCGTGGAACGCCTCCCGCCCGGCTCCGGAGCCGCCGCCCGCGGGCGGGCGCGTTTCGCCGCGTGAACTGGATGCCCTGCTCGACAAGATCTCCCGCGAAGGGATCAACAGCCTGAGCGAATATGAACTCGCCCGGCTCCGGCAGGCGCGCGAAGAGATGCGCGGCGGCAGAGGATAATATTATGCTCAGCACTTCATTGTTCGACTACACGCTCCCGGAGGAGCTGATCGCCCAGTATCCGACGGAGCGGCGCGACGGCTCCCGGATGATGGTGCTCGACCGCCGCAGCGGAGCGTTCAAAATTCTCCCGTTTCCGGCGATCCGCGACTATCTCGAGGCCGGGGATGCATTGATCTACAACGACACCCGTGTTCTGCGCGGGCGGATGTACGCCCGGCGGGACGGGGATCCGGCCGGGGCGAAATTCGAACTTCTGCTGGTCGAGGCGCTCGACCCGGAGCGGCGGCGGTGGAACGTGCTGCTCCGGCCCGGCCGCCGCGCCCATTGCGGCACCCGCGCGGTGCTGCTCGACCACTCCGGCGAACTCAACGCCGACGGAGACAGCTTCACGGTCGAGGGGAGAAACAGCGACGGATCGTTCCGGGTGGAGTTCTCCAGCGCCGACTCCGACCGGTTGCAGATGCGCTACGGGCACATTCCGTTGCCGCCCTACATTTCGCGCGGCGACGAGACGGCCGACTCCGAACGGTACCAGACCGTCTACGCCGAGAAGGCGGGCGCGGTGGCGGCGCCGACGGCGGGGCTGCACTTCACGCCGGAGATTCTTGCTGACATCGCCGCGAAGGGGGTACGCGAGGCGGCGGTGACGCTCCACGTCGGGCCCGGCACCTTCAAGCCGGTTTCGGTGGAGAACGCCGAGGAGCACCAGATGCACTCCGAGGAGTACTTTCTCACCCCGGCGACGGCGGAGCTGGTCAATGCGACCCACCGGGCCGGGAAGCGGGTGCTGGCGGTCGGCACCACCACGGTGCGGGTGCTCGAAAGCTGTGCGGCGGAGGACGGAACCGTCGTCCCCGGGCACGGGAAGACGGAGATCTTTCTCTACCCGCCGCGGAAAATCCGGGCGGTGGACATGCTTCTGACCAACTTTCACCTGCCCAAGAGCACGCTTCTCATGCTGGTTTCCTGCTTCTGCGACCGGGAGAAGGTGCTGGCCGCCTACGCCGCGGCGATCGAGGCGAAGATGCGCTTCTACAGCTACGGCGACTGCATGCTGCTGATTTGAGCCGCTAAAATTCCTGTGCGGACTTGAGATCGACGGGAAAACGTGCTATATTGCCGTCTTGAGGAAAAGAAAAAACTCTTCGGTGGCGGCATGAAAATCGGTTGGCATATTCCGGCGTTTCTGGCCATGCTCGCGCTCCCGGCGGCTGCCGCGGATTACGAGCTGCGGCCGGACAGTAAACTGCAGATCAATTCCGTTCTCGCCTCGGTCAACGGCGAGCCGGTCAGTCTGGAAGACATTCTCCCCGCGACGCGTCAGCAGGAGTATCAGGCGTACGCGGCCTATTCCGGCGACCGGCTCTACGAGGCGATCCGGTCAATTCGCCGGAAGGCGGTGGACGACCTCATCAACCGCAAGCTGGTAATTGCGGACTACCGGCAGCAGCCGTTTGCGATACCCAACCAGCAGATCGAGGAGGAGCTGGACAACGTCGCCGAGCGGATGGGATACCGTTCGCGTTCGGAATTCATCCGGCAGGCGCGGCAGTCGGGCAGTTCGATCGAGCGGCTCCGCCGGCAGGTGGAGGAAAATATGATCTACCAGCTGATGCTCTACCGCCGGTATCAGATCGAGCAGAACATCACGCCGCGGGAGGTCTATGAGTACTATCAGCAGCACCGCGGGGATTTCGTGCGTCCGGAGAGCCTGGAGCTGGGGATGATCCTGCTGCCGGCGGATTCTCCGGAGCTGGAGGCGACGGCGGAGAAGGTCGGCGGGGAGCTGAAGGCGGATTCCGGCCGGTTTGCCGAACTGGCGCGGCTGTATTCCGCCGGGCCGGGGGCGGAGAACGGCGGCACTCTCGGGCGGATTGAGCGGCGGCGGCTCCGGCCGGAGTTTGCGGCGGCGATGCCGGATCTATCGCCGGGCCGGGTCTACGGGCCGGTGCGGACGGCGGAAGGGATTTTCTTTCTCAAGGTGATTGCGCACTTCCCGGAGGAGCAGTCGGATTTCCGCAAACTGGCGCCGGAAATCCGGGCCCGGCTGGAGGAGAACCGGCGCGAGAAGAGCCGGGAGCGTTATTTTGAAGAGTTGCGCAAGGACGCGGTCCTTCGTTACTTTTTCGGAAAGTGAATTGATTTTCCCGAAGCACGGGTTATATTCCGAATGAACATAGAACCAGAGAAGCAGAGCAGCCGGAGCGACGGATACGATGAAAATTTATTGTGAAGCATGCAAAAGCGTCTTTGAGGCGGAGCGTCCGGAAAACGGAACGCAGGTCGCCTGCCCGAAGTGCGGTGCAATGGTGAA
>NZ_DBEXAY010000106.1:0-6060 GCF_048170485.1 Victivallis sp.
TTTTCCATGGCCTGTTTTCCTTTCTTTTGATTACGGTTTGGTCACTATAATCAATCAGAAAACAGGCCCTTTTTCAAGTGCCCTCTCTCAAAATGTGCGCAATTTTCCGGACGTTATCTGGGACTATTGCTGAAAAAAAGCAGGCAATTGTTTACCATCCGGGAAAATAAGCCACATGATAATTTGCCGGAAGCAGGAGACATCGATTCACCGAGGAGCTTGTAAGATGAAAAAAATGATCTTTTTCGGAGCGACGGCTCTGACCATTTTGTTATCCGGATGCGGCACCACCGCGAAGTTTGTTTATCCCGCGAAAATGGAAAAACTGGCTCGTGCAGCATCCGCCCCCTTAACCGGACGAACCGTTGCAGTTCCTCCTTTTGATGATTACAGAAATGCGGAAAATTCCTTCGGCACGTTGTTCTTATATTTGATTCCGCTGATGCCGTTCGGCTGGGTTGAATATGATCGCCATGATGCCGCAAGAATGTTTGTCTCGATCGATGAATTCGAATTTACACCGTCCGAAGATCTGGCAAAAGCCGCCGCATTGAGTCTGCGCCGTTCCAATTTGTTCAAAGACGCTTATTTCACCTTCGGCGGCGAAAAAGAGAGAGCCGATCTGATTCTGACCGGCGAAATTCAATCCACGAAATATCTCGGTAACATGTGGACATATGGATTATCGTTGTACGGTCCGCTGCTCTGGTTTCTGGGAGCGCCGGCGGGGAATTCGGAAAATACCTTGACGATCCGCCTGACCCTGAGGAAAAAAGATAAAATTGTCTGGGAATATACATTCAACCGTTCCCGGAAAATCTGGCAGTGGTTGTATTACCGCATGGGCTATGATGTTTTCGCGTATTCGGAGCTTATGCAGGAAGCAATGAACGAAGCGATCGCCGACTTGGCCGCGCGACTGCACGAAAATCCCCACCTCTTCTGAAAAAACATGCCAGAGCAGTGAGGAGCAGCGAAGGACCTTTCTTCCTTGCCCTAAGAGAAATTTAACGCCGGGAATCGTCCTATTCACGGAACACGAAACGCGACTCATGTCATCGACACAATACTGCACGAAAAAGGATACCCCCCTGTCGGCCCGACTTCAGTTCACAGTCAGGAAATGCGAAAACAGCATACTACTACGGCTGTGATACTGCCGGAAAAGAGCGGCCAGAGCGCGAGAGATGAAATCACCACTCGCGCGGCTGGTTCAAGTTTTCAGTCCAGCAGTACGACTTCTCCACAGCGGCGAGTCGCCGGCATGTCGATCAACCGCTGGTTGTCCGAGCCGCGGAACTTCAACGAAATATCCTTGCGGCTCTCGATGAACGGGCCGTCGACTAGTACCGCCAGCGCCTCGAGCAACTCATCGGTCACTTCGCAGAAGGCACGACCGCCGGGCCGCAGGTCCCGCTCATAAATGTAGCCGGTATAGGCCCAGATATCTTTTTTCGGCAGTTCCATCCGTACACGGCGGACCAGCGGCAGCAGGGCACGCTGGTTCACCGGTTCAAAGGGTTCGCCGCCGAGCAGCGACAAGCCGTTGATGTAAGAGCGGTTCAGCAACTGCAGGATATGCGCCTCCGCCGCGTCGTCAAACGGGACGCCGTAACCGAAATCCCACGTTTCCGGATTGAAACAGCCGGGACAATGGTGGGTACAGCCCGAAACGAACAACGAAACCCGCACCCCGTCGCCGTTGGCGATATCCACCGATTTGATCGTACCGTAATTCATCGTTCCTTTCTCCTGTTCCCTTCGTCGCCCTGTCTGCCGGACATATGATGCACGAATATTTCCGACAGGCAAGGCGTTTCGCCCCGTCTGCCGGAAACTGGCGCTCTTGTCTTACAGATGCAGAACGCGGTCGCGGATCTCCTGCGTGCGTCCCTGATTCCAGAACTGCGTGCCGATGTATCCGCAGGTGCGGCGGGCAACGTTCATCTTGTTCTGATCGGTGTTGCCGCACTTCGGACAGCGCCAGATCAGCTTGCCGGATTCCTCCTTGACGATTTCGATCTCTCCGTCAAAACCGCACACCTGACAGTAGTCGCTCTTGGTGTTCAGCTCGGCATACATGATGTTGTCATAGATGAAGCGGATTACCTGAAGCACCGCCTCGATGTTGTTCTGCATGTTCGGGACTTCCACGTAGCTGATCGCGCCGCCGGTCGAGAGCGACTGGAACTTCGCCTCAAATGCGAGTTTGTCAAACGCGTCGATCTTTTCCGTCACATGGACGTGATAGCTGTTGGTGATGTAGTTCCGGTCGGTGACCCCGGGAATGATCCCGAACCGCTTCTGCAGGCAGCGGGCGAATTTATAGGTGGTCGACTCCAGCGGGGTTCCGTAGATGCCGAACCCGATGGTGGTCTCCTTCTTCCAGCGGTTGCAGGCGGCGTTCATATGCTCCATGATCCGGATCGCCAGCGGCGTGGCTTCGGGATCTGTGTGGCTCTTGCCGGTCAGGTAGCGGACACATTCGCAAAGTCCGGCGTAGCCCAGCGAAATCGTCGAATAGCCGTTGTACAGCAGCGGGTCGATCGGTTCGCCCTTCTTGAGCCGGGCGATGGCGCCGTGCTGCCACAGAATCGGCGCCGCGTCCGAAAGGGTTCCCTTCAGCCGGTTGTGACGGCACATCAGCGCCTTGTAGCAGAGTTCAAGCCGCTCGTCGAAAATCTTCCAGAAGCGGTCCATGTCTCTTTCGCTCGACAGAGCGATATCCACCAGGTTCAGCGTGACCACCCCCTGGTTGAAACGGCCGTAGAACTTGTAGTTGCCGTTCGCGTCGCGCCACGGCGTCAGGGCGGAGCGGCACCCCATCACCGGGAAGCAGTTGCCCTCCTTCAGCTCCTTCATCTTCTTTTCGCTGATGTAGTCCGGCACCAGCCGCTTGGCGGTGCATTTCGCCGCCTGCCGGGTCAGGTAGTAGTATTCACCGTTTTCATCGACGTTGTCCTCCTCAAGCACGTAGATCAGCTTCGGGAAGGCCGGGGTGATGTAGACGCCCGCATCGTTCTTGACCCCCTGATACCGCTGTTTGAGAACCTCTTCGATGATGATGGCGAGGTCTTTCTTCTCCTGTTCGTTTTTCGCTTCGTTCAGGTACATGAAAACGGTTACGAACGGAGCCTGCCCGTTAGTGGTCATCAGCGTGACAACCTGGTACTGAATGGTCTGCACACCGCGGGCAATCTCGTCGCGCACACGTTTTTCCACGATTGCATTGAGCTGTTCCGCGCTGATCGTGGCTCCGGCGAGGGCAAACTCCTCCTGCACCTCCGTGCGGATGCGGTTGCGGGAAACCTGAACGAACGGGGCAAGATGGGTCAGCGTGATGCTCTGGCCGCCGTACTGGTTGCTGGCGACCTGAGCGATGATCTGTGTGGCGATGTTGCAGGCGGTCGAGAAACTGTGCGGCTTCTCGATCAGCGTGCCGGAGATCACGGTACCGTTCTGGAGCATATCCTCCAGGTTGACCAGATCGCAGTTGTGCATATGCTGTGCGAAATAGTCCATGTCGTGGAAGTGGATCAATCCCTGCTCGTGCGCTTCGACGATCTCCGGCGGCAGCAGCAGCCGCCGGGAGATATCCTTGGAGACTTCCCCGGCCATATAGTCGCGCTGAACGCTGTTGATGGTCGGATTCTTGTTGGAATTCTCCTGTTTGACCTCCTCGTTGTTGCATTCGAGCAGGCTCATAATCTGATTGTCGGTGGTGTTGGCCTGACGGACCAGATTTCGCATATACCGGTAGGTGATGTATTTTTTTGCGACTTCGAAGGCGCCGGCCTGCATGATCCGGGTTTCGACGATGTCCTGAATCTCCTCGACCGACAGCGCCCGGTCGAGCGCCTTGCAGATGCCGGAAACGTATTCGCCGATCGCCTCTATCTGCTGTGCCGTCAATGCGTTCTTGAATTCCACAGTCTGATTGGCCTTCGATACGGCGGCCAGAATTTTGGCGATGGAGAACTCTTCCTCCGCCCCGCTTCTCTTTATGATCTTCATTTCCCTGTTACTATATGTTGTGTTAATACAAGCAACAATTTCTATATGTTGTGCTTTCTAAGATACACCATTCCGGCCAAAATGCAATCAAAAAAAATGTTTTTTGCTATGAATCGAACCAGACGTTGAATGGAAAGATCGTGAAAATAGTTCCAGAAAAAATCCAGGTCCGGAGTGCCGCATTCTGTGTGTTGCTGTAATTGATTCAGCAACAGAATTTGTCGGACAGAACCGGTCGCGTAACTTGTGTCAGCAGACGTCGGGATATCGTTTCGATTGCCTCACATTGAACGTTGAGCCCAATTAAACGAATCTTCGGGAAGGCGAGATCATTGACACGAAAAAACAATGTCCCGGCAGAGAAAAACTCGCGATTGCGCTTGAAGGCCTGAAAATGAGTGCAGGATCAGCGAGTAATGATCCCCTATCGGGCATTGTTCTGCGCCAATCAGATTTTGAACAACGCAACGTGCAAGCAGGTGTGAATGCAATGCGGGCCGGGCGACGCACTCTCGCCGCCGTCAGGAGCTGAGACGCTCCCAGAGCAGACGCGCCCGCCAGGCGCGTTCCTGCGCCGTCTCCCGGCTCCGCGCTTCGGAAATCAAACGCAGGGACCCCTCCGTCGAAGAAAGACGGAGGCTTAAAAATCCATCCGGCCAGTCAAAGCGAAGCCCGTCACAATCGTTGACTTCCGCCTCATCATCAAATTCATCCCGCAACCGGCGCAGCAGCAGATAGGCGTGCGGCGAATCGCAGGGAATCGTCTGTTTCACCATTTCGTAGCGCGGCAGCGCCGCCACCTGGCTGCTGAGCGGAATCCGGCGACGCGCAATCGCCTCGAGCAGCAGCCCCGCCATCAGAAACCCGTCAAATCCGTTCATGCCATGGATGGTGACCGAGCCGCTGCCCTCCCCCGCCGCCACGGCGCCGGTTGAACGCATCATGTCGATCACATTCGCCTGACCGACCTTTCCCTTCTCCAGCACATCTCCGTGCCGGGAAACCACATCGTCGATCGTGCGGGAGCTGCAGATGTTCGTCACCACACGGGATCCCGCCGGAAAACGCTCCAGAACATAGTCCAGCAGCAGCGGAAAGGTCAGCTCCTCGCTGAGCGGCTCGCCCGTGTCGCTCACCACCCCCATCCGGCTCATGTCACTGTTGAATACCAGCCCCGCCGCCGCCCCCAGCGGCGCAATGATCGAACGAATCGGCGACTCGCTCCGCGGCCGCGGTTCCGGATCCCGCGGCAATACGCCGGAGGGCACGTCGTTCACCGAAACCAGATCCAGCCCCAACCGTTCGGCAAACGTCCGGGCATGCGCCGCGCCGGAGCCGTTGCAGAAATCCCCCACCACCCGGAACTCGGCCGCGGCAATTGCGGAAATATCCAGCGTTTCCGCCAGGTAGTTCCAATAGGTTTCCTGCATTTCCGGCCCCAGCGGTTCAAAGGGATGAACACCCGACGCCGCTGCCGTGCGAAACCGGCGGCCGTGGTACAGATCGAAAAGTTCCCGCTGGCGCAGGCCGTCGAAGTAGGAGCCGTCGGCGGCGAGCGGAATCAGGGCGTTCCACCCCGCCGCCTGGTGGCCGCCGGTAATCAGCATTCCGCCGCCGAATCCGAAACGCGGCACCAGAAAATGCATCATGCCGGCGGTGAGGATTCCGCCGTCAACCACCCGGCAGCCGCACCCCGCCAGCGAGGAGATCACCGCACACCGCAACATTTCCGACGAAGTGCGCGGATCACAGCCGACCAGAACCGGAGCATCCTCCTCCATCATCGAAGCGAAGGCCGCCGCAAAATCACACGCCGCTCCCGGGGTCAATCCCGGCCCGACCATGCCGCGCATGCCCGCCGCGCCGATACTCAGTTGTCTTGTACTTCTCTCCTGCATCGAATTCGAACCCTGTGCAACAGCAGTTTGTTCAACATAGCATCAAATCCGCATTTTCGCAATCCCCGGCAGAAAAATCACGCGGAAATCCATCGAAAAAAGGCTGTTATTTCCAGAAAAAAAATTAATTTCTGTTGCATTCAATTCT
>NZ_DBEXAY010000107.1:0-20235 GCF_048170485.1 Victivallis sp.
TATTTTGCTCATTTTGATTTGCACTCCGCCAGAATCCGGTCAGCCAGCTCTTTCGAACTCATCCGGGGGCGTTCCGAGATCACCCGGCCCCGGGAGACCACCACTTCGCCGGGCATGGAGCGCAGATTGTAGACCCCGCCCATCGAATAGCAGTAGGCGCCGGCGTTGCCGATGGCGAGGATGTCATACTCCCGGATTTCCGGAAGCTCCCGCTGTTCGGCGAAGCGGTCGCCGGTTTCGCAGATGTTGCCGCAGACGTCGTACACCTCCGGCTTCCCCTGCGGGTTGCTGAGGTTCCAGATCTGGTGGTACGCCCCGTAGAGAACCGGCCGGATCAGCTGCGGGAAGCCGGCATTGCATCCGGCGATCAGACGGCTGCGGTTGCGCTTGAGCGTGTTGACCTCCGTGAGCAGATATCCCGCTTCGGCCACCATGTACTTGCCGGGCTCGAAACACATCGCAAGCTCTTCGCCGCGCTCCTGGCAGAACTCCCGGAAGCGGCGGGCGATCTCCGCCCCCATCGCCACGTAATCGATCCGTTTCTCATCCGGGCGGTAGGGCACCTTGAAGCCGCCGCCGAAGTCGAGAAATTGAAGATCGGGGAAGTTCGCCTTCGTGGCGATCCGCATCAGATTCTCCATGCTCTGATAGACCGATTCGGCGTGCTGAAGTCCGCTGCCGGTGTGTTCGTGCAGACCGACAATCCGGAACTTCCCTTCGCGGACGATCTCCAATACCTCGTCGACCGACTCCAGCAGGATGCCGAATTTTGTGAGGTCGCCGCCGGTCATGGTCTTTTCGCTGTCGCCGTCGCGGACGTCCGGATTGAAGCGCAGGCAGAGGTCAAGCCCCGGATGGCTCTTGGCGAGCTTGCGCAGCCGGGAGAGCGAGCCGATGTTCATCACCACGCCGGTGGCGAGCACCTCTTCGACTTCGGCGTCGGTCATGTTGTTGGCGGTGTAGATGATCTTCTCCGGGGAGAAGCCGAGCTTGAGGGCGAGGTGCACTTCGCCGGGGCTGACGGTATCCAGCCCGGCTCCGGCGTCGCGCAGCAGCGTGAGAAGAGCCGGATTGTAGTTCGCCTTCAAGGCGTAGTGAATGCGCAGCTTCTTCCACGGAATGAAGCGAAAGAGATCGTTGTAGCGCTCCACGACCATATCGCCGTCGTAGACGAAGAGCGGCGTGCCGTAGTCCGCCGCCAGTTTCAGCAGAAATTCGCGTTCCAGCATGGCCGTTCTCCTCAGTAGGTCGAAATGACCGCGAGCAGTTCCAGCGGCTCGTCGCCGATGGAACGGATGGCATGGCCGTCGCCGTTGCCGGTCAGAATGGTGTCGCCGACGTTGAGTTCGACGATTTCGCCGTTGTCGTCGGCCTCCGCCTTGCCACGGATCACGACAAAGATCTCCTCCTCGGCGTCGTGCGGATGAAAGCCGATGGAGCAGCCCGGTTCGAGGGTCAGTTTCGCAAACATGCGGTTTTTGGAACGCATTTCGCTGTTCGGTTCCCAGAAATGCTCAATCTTCACGGTGCCGTGCCCGCCGCGCATCTCGTTGCGCAGTTCGGTGCGGAATTCTCCGGTTCTGCGGATCATGGGTGGAATCCTCCTATTGCTTCAGACGGCCGAAAATGTTGCCGTATTTCTTTTCATTGAGCGCTTCGACGTAGGCGCTGATCTTGGTTTCCGTGCTGCACGGGTCGATGGTGGTGTCGACGCAGTCGCCGTCGAGCACCAGCAGCGGAACCGCCGCTTTGTTGAGTTCCTCGCGCAGATGCTTGATGAACGAACTGTCCGCCATCGAACAGCGGCCGAAGCCGTGGTTGTAGAGGATGCAGCCGTTGTAGTGGACATTCTTCGCCCCTTCGACGATGGAGCGGACCCGCAGAGCGGGGTCCATGAATCCCACCGTCAGAAGTTTCTTCGCCAGTGCCCGGTAGGGGTCGTTGACATCCAGCGGCTCCCAGCCGATGAAGTTCACCTCTTCAAAGACGATCGGCGCCCGGCACTTGACCTCCACGTAGTCGAGCAGCGAACTGTCGTAGAAGGGCGGCAGGTGGAGCCAGAGCAGCCGGTGGGTGTCGTCGAGCTTGACCGAGTCGCCGATTTCGTCGCGGATCTGCAACAGCTCTTCGTAGAGTTTCTTCTGAATCTCCGTGAGTTCGGGGCGCCCCCAGAGCTGGCTGAAGATCGAGGCGAAATAGATCGCCTGCCCACCGCGGATCAGCGGCGGGCTGTTGTGGCGAAGTTCATTGCACAGCAACGAGTAATGCCGTGCGTCGTTGGAGTGGGCGCACGCTTCGGAGAGCTTCTTCGGATCCATCTTGAGCCCGAGCGCCTTTTCCATCAGAAAGACGGAGCGCTCCAGCTCCTCCGCCAGGTGTTCGATCGAGATGTCGTTCCCGGTGCCGACCGCGGGAGTCTGCAGCGAGAAGAAGCGGTCCTCGATGTTGTAGCTGCGGGCCAGGTCGCGGAAAATCCGCTCCCCCTGCTGGCAGGGCTGCGAGGTGGAGACGCTGAAGGCCGGCGCGGGCAGCTGCACCCCTTCCAGCACCCGCAAAAAGGAGCAGGTTTCACCGGAAAATCCCTTGCAGGCCGCTTTGTCGAACGCTTTTTTCACCTTGTGCTGACTGCGGGCGAAGAGCGCCGCATAGGTTTCCAGCGTCAGCGAGCGGGCGCCGAGCGCGTTGAGCACTTCGCTCGGGAAAAAGAGGTTGCGCCAGACCAGCGGCTCTTTGCCGTGGCCGAGAAAATCCTTTCTCGTAGCGCGTGCGCGCAGGTCGACCGAGGCGAGATGGCGGGTCGGCGGAGGAAGGCCGGCTTCGGGGTCGAGTTTCCCTTTGAGCGTGGAGAACTGCAACGCGAGGCAGGCCGCGCCGAGAGCGCCCATGACGCTGTGAAATTCCGGAATGATGATGTTGTTGCCGGTGATCTCCCGGAGGTAGTAGGCGACCGCCCGGTTGTAGGCGACACCGCCCTGGAAGACGATGTCCCCGTGATACCCGAGGAAAAGTTCGCCGACGCCGGACATGATGGTGCGGGCCTGGGCCCGGCAGGCGCCGCCAATGATGTCGCCCAGCGGGAAACGGTTTTTGAATTTGTTGATCGAGGTCGCCGACAGCACCGCGCAGACCGAGGAGAATTCCAGGTTGCTGTCGTAGTTGACCCGGTCGGCCATCTGATCGATCGGCACGTTGAGTTTGGCGGCGACGCTGTCGAGGAACGCACCGGTTCCGGCGGCGCAGATGCCGCTCATCTTGTAGTTCCACATGCGCATCTTGTCGTTGAAAACCATCGCCTTGCTGTCCTGCCCGCCGACGTCGAGGATCGCCTTGCAGTCGGGGTAGTAGTGACGGGCTCCTGCGACGTGGGCGGTGACTTCGCTCACCCGGAAGTCGTAGGGGACGAACTCCGCGGTGTCTTCGACGATCTGACTGCCGGTGACGACGGTGCAGGTGATCTGTTCGAGTCCGGTCAGGCCGGCGTCGAGCAGAAATTTATCCACTGTCTGGCGGAGCTGGCCGAAGTTGCAGGCGCCGCATTTGGCGCACACGCCGGCGCACCGGACCCGGCCGGTATCCACCGGTTTGGTACGCTGGTAGAGGGTCTGACGGACTTTGCCGCGGTCATTCATCAGAACGGCTTTGAATGTGGTCGAGCCGATGTCGATACCAAGGTACAATTTTTCCATAAACTGGTAGCCTGTCTCGCTTGTCGGGAACGATTATTCGCTGTTTTTCAACAGGTTGGATTGCTCCAGACGGTTCTTTTGATTTTATATTCGTAATCATTACTATACACCCGGGAGCGAGTTTTTTCCAATATCCTTGATTAAAAACTGGAAAATCCATGGATTTGCGGCTATCTTAATTAGTTCTGATGGGCAAACTGCAGGGAAACAGATGAAGAAGAGTTTTGAAGAGCGGTTGATCGAGTTCTCCGGGCCGGCTGAGCTCAAGAATGCAAAACAGCTGCTGAAAAATAACCGGATTGTCGGCGCCTGGCGCGCCGCAGACGGCCGTCTCTGCGGCCGGTTTCGTGTCGGTGCCGTTACGAGTGACGTCCGGGTGCGCACCGGAGAATCGCCGGTCGGCGAATGCAGCTGCGGCGGCTGCGGCAACGGGAAGGCGCTCTGTGAACATGCGGTGGCGCTTCTCATGTATTCGGGGCGGTTTCGCGGACCGGCCTACCGCTCGGTGCAGGAGGAGGAGTCCAGTTACTACGGCGGGTTGCGGCAGGAGAGTCTGCCCAAGCTGGTCAGCCGTGCCCGGACGCCGCTGGCTCAGTTGACGATGGAGGCGGTTTCCGCGTTTCCCCATGTGCCGAGCAAGTGGGAGAACGCGGTGCTCGCGATCAAACTGCGGACCGCTGACCGGGAGTACCTCGGCAACCTGAACAATCTGCGCCAGCTCTACTTTGACAAATCGCTGACGGTGACGCTCAAACTGGAACACTTCTCTCTGCACGATCAGCAGATCATCCGCTTTCTGGCGATCAACGGCGAGGCGGAGAATTCGCAGATTCTGCTCAATGCGGAGCTTACGGCGGAGTTTTTTCACTGCCTCGTCAACTTTCCCCGCTTCATCCGCGAGGGCAAACGGCTTCAGATACGGGGCGACGCCGCGGAGGCGGTTCTGCTGAAACAGGAGAACCGCAACGGCGTGCGCCTCTCCCCGGGAATCCGGGTGGAAGGGGCGGCGCTGCCGATCGCCGGCGCCAAGGTGATTACCGGGCGTTCCGGCTGCTGGGTCGGCCGGGAAGGGGAGTACTTTTTTGTGCCGGCGACCTGCGAGATCAGCTGGTTGCGGAACTTTTTCCGCTCCAGCGTCCAGACGCCGCCGGAGGGGATGTCGGTGGAGGAGTTCCTCCGCTCCTTTCCGCTCCCGGTGGTGCCGGCGGGCAGTTTCGAGCTGGAGACGAGGGCGGCGGGGATTCTGCTGAACGGAACTTTCCCGGAGCCGGATGCGTTTCAGCTGGCGGTCGATTTCCTCTATGAGTCGAACGGGCGGCATGTGCTGGAGAAACCCGGTTCCGGCTATCTGGTCCGGGAGGGCAATCACTTCTGGAAACGCGACGAAGCGATGGAGCACGAGTTTGAGAATGAGATCGCCCTCTTCGGCTTCGACCGCAGCTCCGGCATGCCGGTTCTGCGCGGAGCGGACCGCATCGGCGCCTTTCTCGACTGTGCGCTGCCGGAAATGCTTCGCGCCCGGCCCGGTCTCGCTCTCGGCAGTTCGCTTGCCCGGATGATCCGCGGCAGCGCCGGTCTGCCGGAGCTGGAACTGAACTGCCGGCTTTCGTGCACCGCCGGCGACCGGTATGTGGTGAGCTACCAGCTCACCGGAGACGGCGTGGTGGCGGATTGGAAGAGCTGTGCGGAGGCGGTCCGCGGCGGGCAGGAGTTTCTGGCTCTGCCCGGAGCGGGGCTGGTGAAAATCAGCGCGCCGCTGGCCGGATTCTTTCACGCGGCTCCGACGGTGCTGCGCAACCTCGACCCGGTTGGCCGGACCTTCGAGGTGCCGTTTTTTTCGGCGGGGTACTATACCCACCTGGTGCGGCAGATTCCGGGGGCGCTGGTGCCGGAGATCGCCGCCGGGCCGGAACTGCCGGCGCAGAGCGGACTTGCCGCGCCGGACTTCCGCTTCACCGGCAAGCTGCGCAGTTACCAGGCCGAAGGGGTGCAGTATCTGCAGTGGATGACCGACCGCAATTTCAACGTGATTCTCGCCGACGAGATGGGGCTGGGCAAGACGGTGCAGCTTCTGGCGCTGCTGGCGTCGCGCAAACTGCGCGAGATGCCGCCGGCGCTGATCGTCTGCCCTGCGTCGCTGGTGACCAACTGGGAGCGCGAGGCGCACCGGTTCATTCCGGACTTCCGGGTGGCGGCGCCGCAGGGGGCGGAGCGCGACGAACTGTTCAAGCGGGGAGGGGCGCCGGATTACGATCTTCTGATCCTCTCCTACGCGGCGGCGCGGCTGTGTGCGGAGAAGTTGCGGCACCGCAAATTCAGTTATCTGGTGCTCGACGAGGCACAGCACATCAAGAATCCGGGTTCCTCCAACGCGAAGAACTGCAAGAGCATCGAGGCGCAGCACCGGATTGTGCTCTCCGGCACGCCGCTGGAGAACTCCCCGGAGGATCTGTGGAGCATCATGGACTTTCTGCAGCCGGGGATGCTCGGGACGCTGCCGGCGTTCCGCCGCGCCTATGCGGACATCCGGGAGAATCCGGCGCGGCGCGAGGATCTGGCGGCCCGGGTCGGGCCGTTCATCAAGCGGCGGACCAAGGCGCAGGTTGCGCCCGATCTGCCGTCGAAATCGGAACTGGCGCTCTACTGTGACATGGAGCCGGAACAGCGCGCCCTCTACGAGAAGGTGCGCGAGGAGGGGCGCGCCATGCTGCGCGACTACCGCCCGGAGGATGTCCGGAAGAATGCGGCGATTTTCACGACTCTGCTGCGTCTGCGTCAGATCTGCTGTCACCCGGCACTGCTGCCGGACGGTGCCGGGAAGGGGGTGCCGTCAGCGAAGACCGAACTGCTTGCCGAACTGCTGCATGAAAATCTCGACAGCGGTCACAAAATGCTTCTTTTCAGCCAGTTCACCAGTCTGCTCGGACTGCTGATTCCGGAGCTGGAGCGGGAGAAGATTCCGTTTGAATACCTCGACGGCGCCACGCGAAACCGGCAGCAGCGGGTGGATCACTTCAACAATTCTCCGGAGATCCCGCTCTTTCTGCTGAGTTTGAAGGCGGGCGGAACCGGATTGAATCTGACTGCGGCGGACACGGTGATCATCTACGATCCGTGGTGGAATCCGGCGATCGAACTGCAGGCGGCCGACCGGACCCACCGCATCGGGCAGACCCGGCCGGTGAGCACGCTCAAACTGGTGGTGCGCGATTCGATCGAGGAGAAGATTCTCGAACTGCAGGAGAAGAAGCGCGAAATTTTCGATTCGGTGATCGACGGAGCGATGGGAAATCTCTCGATCGAGGATCTGAAATTCCTGCTGGAGTAGACGTCGCCTGCATCCGGATTCCCTGACGAAAAGTGGAATCTCTCTTTTTCAAGGTTGCTTCATGACGACCGGCGGAAGGGAAAGCGGGGAAAATTCATCTTTTTTCTTGTATCGCTATTGACTTTTTAATATCGATGTGTCATAATTAATAACGCGACAAAACTACAGATATGGATCACAATGAATAAATCGGAACAGCTTTACTGTGATTTGAAGGAGCAGCTGGTATCCTGTGAGCCGGGCAGCTCTTTTCTGACGGTACGTTCAATCATGGATGACTTTGCGGTCAGTCAGGCAACGGTCAGCAGTGCGATTCAGCGGTTGACGGAAGAGGGTCTTCTCCGTCGGAATGGGCGGCGTTGCATGGAGGTGACCGAAGCGGTGCTGCGTTACCGGCAGGGGGCGAAACCGGTCTATTGTCTGGCGGTGCCGCGTTGGCCGTCCGAGTATTACAACATGATTGAACAGTGTTTCATGGCACAGACGGAACAACTTGGCTATGAACTTGAAGTCGTCCGTTACGACTGGCGGGAACGCGTGCCGCACGAGCTGAAGCTGGCCAAGGTGGATGGGCTTGTGATAGTCAGTTCTGCCACGATTACCGGAAAAGATGTCAGCGACATGGATGCACTGGGCATCCCCTATGTAATTTTCGGGCGTTTCCTGCCCGGCCTGGCGCTCCATTCGGTCAGTAACGATGAGGAATACACCGGAGCTCTTGCGGCGCACCATCTCTTCGAGCTTGGTCACCGAAAGCTGTCGGTGCTGCATTCCGAGCCGGAAGATGAGGGGATGATTGCACGTACGAAAGGCTTCCGGCAGTTTGCAGAACTGCACAGCTGTTCTGTCGAGGTGATTGAATGTGGCGTGCAAAACGGCGAGGATGCGGTAAAAAAGAGTTATCTTTTTTTGAAGAATTTTTTTCAGAAAAGTGAGTGGCAATTTACGGCCATGTTTGTTCTGAGCGATTCAACGGCGTTTAGTGTTTATCAAGCTTGTTATGAGTGTGGAATTTCAATTCCGGACCGGCTGAGTGTAGTAAGTTGCGGTGAAGCATGGAACCTTGCTTACCGGGCCCCCGCTCTGACTTCCATCGGGATCGATCATTCCCGTCTGGTGAAGGAGTCGATCCGCCTGTTGAAACAAAGAAATTCCGGCCAGTTTGAGCATGTACAGCTGAAAGCGGAGCTCACGGTGCGCGCATCAACCACACGGTGGTGTCTCTGATAGATCGTAGTTAAACGGAAAGGAGAAACAAATGAAGAAATTTACCTTAATTGAATTGCTGGTTGTAATTGCAATCATTGCGATTCTCGTTGGAATATTGCTTCCCGCCCTGAATCAGGCGCGGGAGCGCGCGAAGGCCAGTCAGTGTGCGAGCAATATGAAACAGGGAGTTCTCGGGCAGCAGATGTATGCAACGGACAACAAGGGGATCATGGTGTTCCGCAGTCCGGATTCCTCTGACAGCCGCAACTGGTACTTCTGGGCGCGGTTGTCGTGGGGAGTGGATGAACAGGGGTTCAACTCCATCCGAACCGGAGGAGGCAAATATCTGTCCTACAATACGCTGATGTGCCCTGCCGCGCAAAAGAAAACCGGAGAAGCGTGGGCGGAGCCGTATGCGATGTTTTATGACAACTGTACCTGGCCGCAGACAAAAGAGCTGGCAGAAGAGTTTGGAATGTCGTTTTACGATGATCTTCGCAACGGAGCCTATCTGCTGCCCCAGCGGATGAAGAAGCCGAGCAGTTTTTTTGTCTTTGTCGATTCGCTGAGAGTCAGCGGCTGGCTGACCGGATATACCGATCATGTCTGGCGGGCGCGTGAAGCCCAGGATGGAGGAGGCATGTATGCCCAGCATCTCGGGCGTGCCAATGTCGGCCATGCAGACGGCCATGTCGGCAGTTACAATCGTGCAGAGGCGGAGGCTTCCCCTATGAATGTAACATATTTTCTTTCCAACATGTAATTTGATATAGATCCAGCAGATTTTCCGGAGAACATGGGAGCAATGGTGCGTTTTTTCGCTTTTTTCTTATTGATCGGGATAATATTCCCTGCCTCTGCAGCAGAAGTCCTGCAGGAATTCTTGTATCGCCCCGAGCAGGATGAAGCGGAGATTGTATTTTTTCGTCGAAATCATACAAGTATCCGTCAGACATCACAAGGAGAGTTCGGCCGGGTTGCTGGAAAACGGGCCGGATGGCGTGTCAATTGCGCCGCGGAACCGGAAAGTACATATTTTGAATTCTGTTTCCCGGGAGGGAAAAAACTGTCCGATTTCACGGTTGCAGAGGTCCGGATTCAGGTTTTTCTTCCGGTGAACCACTCCGTTGACGATTTGAATCTGCGCCTGCAGGATGTTGATGGAGAGGTGTTTCAGTTTCGGCGAAAGCTGCCTGCGGGAAAGAGCCGCTGGACTGAGATCTCCTACCATGTGGAGACGAATGCGCCGAAGGCGGAAAGCTGGGGCGGCGGCAAAAAGGCGAATAAGAAGTTGGATGCGCCGTTACGGCTGGTCGGGATCACGGGGGATCTCAAGCGTACGGCCGGCGAAATCGGAATTGGCGAGGTTGTTCTGAATGTTATCAACAGCAACGCCCCGGTACTTCCGGAGGTGATGACAGGTTCCGGAACGCCGATCCATGTTCTGAAACCGGGCGAAGAAGAAAAACTTGCGCTCGAATTCCGCAATCCCCGGCCCCGGCTGGCTTCCGCGGTTGCCGAATGGCAGTTGATCGGAGTGCGGGGCGAGACGCTTGAAAAAAGACAGCAGACGCTGAGATTGTCTCCGGGGGAGGTGAAGTTGAGGAAACTCCCTGTGCCAAAACAGTTTGGTGTCTATCGGATTCTGACTGAAGTGAAGGATTCCGACCCTGCTGTGAAACCAGTGAAAAAGGAGTTGCGCTTTGCCTATATGAAGCCTGCCGGACCGACTCCGCTGGAGAAAAACGATGGATTCCTGTTCGGTGTCTGCTCGCATCCGCAGCGTCACGTTTCTGCAGACCAGGATCTGGAAGCGATGGCGGCCGCCTGGTGCGGTGTCAAGGCGTTGCGTGAGGACATTGACTGGGCCAGGATACAGCCGGCGCGGAACCGTTGGGAATTTCAATCGTTCGACGGCGTCGTCAGGCGTTTCGGTAAAGTTGGAATCGAAGTAATGCCAATTCTTTCGTATTGCCCCGCCTGGGCTGCCGCTGCCGACTGGAAACCGAAAAGTCTCAGTCGCGCGAACGCTACGATGAACCGTCGTCCGGATTATGAATACTGGCGGCAGTTTCTGCGCAAGGTGGCGGAACGATATCGGAATGCCGTTCGTTTCATGGAGGTGTGGAATGAACCGGATCTGGCGATTTTCGCTAATTTCTCCGCGGAAGAATATGTCAAAATGCTGGAAAGCGCCTATGCGGAGATCAAAAATACCGCTCCTGAAATCCAGGTGCTGACCGGTGGATTTTCCAATCTGCCGGAACGGAGCAGTCCGCAGTTGATGCCGGCGGTGATCCGGTCTGGGAAATATGATGTTCTCGCGTTTCACGGACACGGCCTGTTCGGGGGCTATCTCTATCAGATTACCCGGATCTGCTCTGCTTATGGAAACCGGAAACCATGGTTTGCGAATGAGACGGCGCTTTCTTCCATGGTCTACGGGGAGGAGGTTCAGGCGCAGACGCTGTTTCGCAAGCTGATATACTCATGGGCGAAGGGATCGATCGGCTACAACTGGTACGATTTGCGCAACGATGGCTTCGATCCCGCCAACAATGAGCACAATTTCGGGATGATCACTGCCGATTTTTATCCGAAGCCGGTCTATGTCGCCTACAACTCGCTGGCAAATTTGTACCGGGGAGGAACATTTCTGAAACCGCTGTCTCTGGGCAATGAGATCCATGGCTACCTCTTTCGGGGACAGGACGGCGGCATGCTTCTGGCGGCATGGAGCGATACGGGAGATGATCGGATTTTGCCGCTTGCTGTTTCCGGCGTGACCGGAAGTGCTGAAACGGCGGATCTCTATGGAAACGTCAGGAAGCTCCCGGTGAAAAACGGTGTTGCAATTTTCGAGATCGGGCAGGAACCGGCGACATTGCGTGTCTCCGGACAGACGGAGGAGATTCAGGTTGCCGGTGCGCTGGTGCGTCCTGCGGGAAAGCTGGAGATTGTGCCGGGTGGTCACACCGTATTTTCGTTTGAAATCTACAATCCGGAACGTCGGTCTCGAGAGTATCATGTTCAACTCTCTCTGCCGCCCGGGCTTTCGCAGACCGCAGCCGTAACGCCGTTGCGGCTTGCTCCCGGAGAAAATCGGAAGGTCGGGTTTCCGGTTCGCGCAGAAGAGAGCTTCCGCTCTTTACCGGGCAAGACAAAGGAGTTGACGCTTTCTCTCGGTGACAGAAGTTTCCGCTATCGGATTGAGACTGTTACGCTGATGCCGGCGCGTGGATATCATTCTGAGCCGGATTTTGAACTCAATTCCGCCGAACAGGTGTATTCGCTGGTGCCCAACTCACCGGAAACCGCCCATCTGTTCTGGAAAGGACCGCGGGATCTCTCTGCAAAAATATGGCTTGGCCGTGATGGAAACAATCTTCTGCTGAGGGCGGAAGTCGTCGACGACAGACATACGCAGCCTTATAGCGGGGAAAGGGTCTGGCAGGGAGACAACATCCAGTTTGCCATGGTTCTGCCCGGCCAGAAGGGCAACTGGGAGATCGGGCTTACCCGGACCGACGCGAAACGGCCGGAGGTTCATGTCTGGCTGGCTCCTGAACGGTTTCACCCGGCGAAAACGGCATCGCAGATCGTGCTGAATACCTCGCGGGAGGAGAAGACGGGACTCACCCGTTACGAAGCGCGCATCCCATTCTCCGCCATCGGGTTGACCGATGCGGTAATGCGCCGGGGATTCCAATTCAATCTACTGGTCAACGACAACGATGGGGCGAAGCGAGAAAGTTTCATTGCGATTGCACCCGGACTTGGCGACAACAAGGATTCCAGCCAGTATCCGGTTGTGAGGTTTTAGCGTGTTTTCCGGATGCTGCTCCTCACGGGGCGGCATCCGGAAAACAACGATTGCACCGGACTTCCCGGCCCCGCAATTTTCTCTGATGGGTTACGGGAAGAGGATTTCGAAGAACGGCGTGCCGTACTCGAATTTTGAGGTGTCGAACCGGAGCGACAGCTTCCCGTCGCGGAACGAGGCGTCAAGTTTCTTCTCGCGGGTGCCGTCCAGATTCAGGGCGTAGACCTCCGGCTTCCCCGCGGAACGGTTCTCCAGCGTCAGCGCAAATTTCCCGCTGCGGACAAGGATCGGAAACTTCCCGAAGTCGATCTCCACATCGAAACGTTCGTTGTTGAACGCCGTGTGTTCGCTTACCGCCATTGTCGCAGCAACCAGCAGAATCCGCCGGCTGGTCCGCAGGTCGGGTGCTGCATCGAGAGCCACCGCCGTCAGCGAGGCGGGGACGGAACTTTCGGAAATCGTCAGCGCATCCAGTTTCACCGGCTGATTTTCCTTGAGAACGGCTCCTTCCAGTCTCTTCGTCACGACGCGCAGCGTCTGCTTCTGCACGTCGGTGGTGATTTCGCCGGTCTCGCTCTGGTAGATTCCGCGGTCGGGATCGGTAAGGTTGTTCTGCCCGATCACCCGTTTTTCCCGCAGCTCCCACACCAGCTGCCGGGCCAGCTCGTCGCCGCCGCGCGTTTCGCGGACCTCGGCGAACATGCCGCCGCCGAAGGTGCGGGCAAACCGTTCCGGCACGATCTTGAGGCTGTCGCGCACCGAACCCCGCCCTTCGCAGGAACAGCCGAGCCGGGTCACCATGAAGAGACGGCTGTATTCGCCGCCGATCGCATTCATGAAGTCGGCGGAGTGCATGACCCGCTTCGGAATCGCAATCTCCACCTTGTGCGCCGCTTCCGCCACGTCGCCGCGCTGCCAGGCGAACGCGGTGAGGATCTCATTCACCCGCGCCATCGGACTTAACGACCCCTCGAACACGTAGCCGTTCATCGGGGTGTGCCACAGCGAAACGGTCGTGCCGTGCTGCGTCAACATGTCCCACCCCTGCAGGGCGGCGTAGGCCCCCCACATCAGCCCCGCTTCGTGAACATAACGGTTGTAGGGCGCGTGGGAGTATTCGGTGATCAGAAATGGCCGGTCGAAGAACCGGTTCACCCCCGCTCTGCCGATGTAGGAGTTCCGGTCGGTAATAGAACTTGTCTGTCCGGTCAGAAAGCCGGTGCCGCGGTACCAGCGCAGATTGTAGAGCTTCTGTTGATAGTTCCGCACCGGCTGCGCCACCCGGTTCGGATGCGAAAAGTAGGTGTGCATCGCGACCGCAGTCAGCGGCAGGCGCGGCGGAATGTCCATCAGCCGCATGTACATGTCCCAGTTGGTGACGACCCCGCGGAAGCCGACTTTGCGAACCTCCTCCATATAGAATTTCGACATGCCGGTCAGTGCCTCTTCCAGCCAGTCGCGGGCCTCCTGCGATTTCTGCAGCAGTTCCAGGTTCAGAACCGGAGCGGTTTCTCCGGGGTGGACGGAGGCAAAATGTTTCCGCCAGTAGGGATTCAGCTCGTTCCAGTAGTTCTTCTGATTGTCCTGCTCGTTGAAGAGTGTGATGCCGACGATCATCGAGTCGTCCACCATGCGGGTGCCGGTGTAGGGGTTGACGTGCTTCATCATGTAGTGGAATCCGGCGCGCCAGTTCTCCCGGTAGTCCTCCCGGAAAAGCAGTCCGGTCTTGACGTCGAATTCGACGGTGGCCGCGGTCCAGCTTGTCCGGGTGGAGGCGATGTCCGGCAGAAGGTAGATGTTCCGTTTGCGCAGACAGGCGACGAAATAGTCCCAGCGGTCCGCGAAGGTTTTGTCGATCGGCAGCTTCCCCATGGTGCGGGGGAGGGTGGTCTCCTGGAGTTTGAGTGTTTTTTTCGGATATCCGTTCTTCCCGGTCAACGCGCCGTCGGGAGCCTGAATCCGGACCATGTTGAAACCGCGGAGCCGGATCGCTTCGGCGTACTCTTCGATCTCCGGTTTGCTCATCGCGTAGAGATGGTTCTGCCATCCGCCGGGCGCCATGGTGAAACTGCGGAAGCGGACGGTGCGTGAGGGTTCCTTCTCATAGGCGAGTTTGCCCTCCCGGTTGACGATGATCCGGCCCAGCTCGCCGATTTTCGGCGCCCGATCGAGAAAACCGGAGAGGTCCAGTGCGGTTCCGGGTTTCACATCGAGCATCGGAATCCGGCGAGGCTGAACATAGACCCATTCGACAGGGTCCATCTTGATCGGCCGCCATTCGGGGGAGCGGAGGATGGTCGTGACGTTGTCCAGTTTTTCCCGGAAGGGCACCGCTCCACAGAATACCTTCCACCCCTCCGAGCCGCTTTTTACGAAGAGCGCAACCGTGTTTTTCCCCTTTCGGACGGGGAAGTTGAACACATGATTCGTCACACCGGCGGGGGTGACGGTGTTGCCGGTTTTGAGGGTGTCGTAGATCGACTTCCCGTTGACGAGGAAGTCGAACCACCAGTCCGCGCCGACTCCCAGCTGCATGAATCCGTCGGACTCTGCGGAAAACTGATTCAGCAGCAGCGCCGGCCTTCCCTCGGCCGCCCGGCCGGCGACCGATTCGAGATCCAGCGCACTGTTCCGGAAGGTGACGGGAATGCCTTTAGCCCCGCCGACGGCGGCGGGGAGGGCGTCGAGGGCGGTCCAGTCGAGACTTTCCGGCGTGACGCCGGGGTAGAGCATCCAGCTTTCCCGCAGGGCCAGCGGCAGGTGGTTCTGAATCTTTTCCGTCCGGACCGGTCCAATCAGGAGGGTGGCGTTCAGCGGATAGGCGCCCAGCATGAACATCGGGAATCGGATTTTTTCCTGAAAGTCCTGTTCTACAGTGAGTTCATAGGAGACCTTCTGCCACTCCGGACGGACCTTGACGGAACCGATGCTCCAGCGGGAGATGCCTTTCCAAGGTTTGCCGTGCTGGATGAGGTTGAACTGGATTGTTCCGTATTCCGAACCTTTGATCCAGAAGGAGATGCGTAGTTTGTCCCCTTTTTTCAAGTTGGCGTCACAGAAGAGGTTGAGCTGAGCACCGTGCGGCGTGTTGTCCGGTTTTTCGGCGACCCGGAGAGCGAGCACCGCATCGCCGTCGGGCGTCTTTTCCTGTGAGGCGACCTTTTCGAGGCGCCGGCTGCTCAGAATAACCTCTTTCGTCGTGAAGGGGGCATCCCATTTCTGTTCGTGAATGACCTCCGCACTCAGCGAAAGGATGGTCAGATACAGCAGCGGTAACAACAACTTCTTCAAAATGAACCTCCCTGGTTGAATGGTTATTCCCACCACCGGTTGCGCCGGCGGGTTTCCTGAGTGAGTGAAGCGGTGAACGGTTCGCAGGAGTATGGATCCATCGGGTTCTGGATCAGGAACTTTCCGACATGCATGTCGGAAAAGAGGACGCCGCAGTTCCGGTCGTGGCGTCCGGCGGGGCGGCCGCGGTAACTGCTGGTGTCACTCGAAGCGGATATGGAGAAGCGGTACTGCCCCTCTTCCAGATTGAGGGAGGCTTCGCCGCTTGTCTGTCGCCAGGTTTCCGCAATCAGGATCTTCCAGGATGGATTTTTCATCGAGGTGATCTTCATGGCCTGATCCTCCGGAACACTCCGGCCGTTGATCCAGGCGCCGAGCAGATAACCGTTGGCGCCGTAATGGGGGGTATCGATCCAGAAATCTTCCTTCTTCGGAGCCGGCATGGAGGGGCAGCGGAAGACGGCGCTGGTGAGGTAGCTGTTACCCGGAACCTCCCGGAAGAATTCGTCCAGAGACAACAGCCGCATGCCCCAGTGCGGGGTGCCGAGGGAGCCCGCGTTGCTGGTGAGCACAGGAATCATGAAGTCGTTGTTGTCCACGATGTAGGCGGCGTAGGCGACGCCGATCTGCTTCAAATTGGAGGTGCAGGCGGTGGTGCGTCCCCGTTCGCGTGCTTTGCCCAGCGCGGGCAGGAGCATCGAGGCGAGAATGGCGATGATCGCGATCACGATGAGAAGTTCGATAAGAGTAAATGACGGAACTCTGCCGGGGGTGTTTCCTGCAGGGATTTTCGCCGGTTTCGAAGACGGTTTCATCTGGACGATCCTTCTGCTGATTTGCGCTGTTATTCAGTATACACGCATTTCCCGGAAAAAACATCGTCTGAATGATTCCGACAGAGGTTTGCGGGGAAAATATTAATACAGTCCAATCCGGCTCAGGCGAGCAGGGAGTATTTTCTGCGGAACTTCCCCGGCGAGGTGCCGGTCTCTTTCCGGAAGGCGCGGTAGAAGTAGGAGAGGTCGCGGAACCCGCAGAGCGAGGAGATCTCCAGCACGGTTTTGTCCGTCTCCATCAGAAGGCGGAAGGCGTGCTTCATCCGGATGCGGAAGAGGGTTTCGCCAATGCTTTCGCCACAGCTTTTCCGGTAGGCGTTGCAGAGGTGAAAGTGGGTGATTCCCAGCTCGTTTGCCGCCTGCTGATAGTCGAACGGCTCCGCAAAATTCTGCTCGAGGCGGTTGAGTACGTAGGCGGCCAGAACGTCGCGCCGCTTGCGGGAGAAGTTTCTGGCGCTGAGGCGCGTCATCCGGATCAACAGCTCCGCGAGATGGAGTTTGAGCATCAAGCCGGAGTTCTGGTCGTCGCGCAGGTATTCGCGCCGCATCTCCCTCACCAGAGCCTGGATACGCCGGTCGGAGTTGATGAGATAGAGCTGGTCGCCGATCACGCTGGAGTGTTTGGGGCCGTCGGCGTCGAAGATGGAGAAGAAGTCGTTTTCGTCCTTGAGTTCGCTCAGAAATCCATCGATCACCCGCCGGCGGAAGAGGATGTTGCTCAGATCGATGTCGGTATCCAGCTCGAAGGTGGTGAGGTCGTCGGGGCGGACCAGGCAGAGGAAGCCGGGGCCGAAGGAGTAGTGCTTGCCGTTGATCACCAGCGTGCCGCGGCCGGAGAAGATGTAGAAGATCTTCCAGAAATCCCGCCGGTAGAGAATCCGGCTTTCTTCGTTGTACATCGAGCGTTTGTTGTGGCCGCGCAATACGGCCACCGGCAGATGGGGGGAGAGAAAATCCACCGCCTTGAGCAGGACACATTTCTCATTCATTCCGGTATGCTCCCGATGCTGTTTTGTCTGTGAAACTGTATCACGCGGATCCGTTTTTTTCAACCGCTTTCGACTGGACTGCATTAATATTTTTTGCGGCATGTCACCGCCGGAGAGAAAAAGCGAAGTAATTTCCCGTATTTCATGGTATCTTGTTTCTACAACCTTTCAATGGAGTGAAAAGAATGAACAGACGACCGATTGTTTCCGCCTTCTACTTTCCGAACTGGCATGTCGATCCGCGGAATGAGAAGTATCACGGCACCGGATGGACCGAGTGGCGGGTGGCGCAGTACGCCACGCCGCGCTTCGAGGGGCACGAACAGCCGAAGGTGCCGCTGTGGGGATACGAGGACGAGGCCGATCCCGCCGTTATGGAAAAGAAGATCGCCGCCGCGGCCGACCACGGCGTGGACAACTTCACCTTCGACTTCTACTTCTTCGAAGACGGTCCCTACCGGGAACGCTGTCTGAATGAAGGATTTCTGAAAGCGGCCAACCGCGACCGGGTGACCTTTTCGATCATGTGGGCGAACCACGACCACATCTATTCGCATCCGGGCAGCTACTGGAAGCCGGCAGAGCCGGTCTGGCGGGGCGATGTCTCAGTGGAGACCTTCCGGAAGTGCACCGATTACTGCATCGAGCACTACTTCCCGCAGCCGAATTATCTGCGCATCAATGGTGCGCTCCATTTCGCCATCTACCGGCCGTGGAACATCATCAAAGAGATGGGCGGCATTGAAATTTTTCAGCGGGAACTGGCCGCGTTCCGGGCCCGGGTGGAAGCGGCCGGGCTGGGCCGTCTCTGGCTGGACCTGCCTGCCGCCGGTTTTGCGGCATGGGAGCACATCGAAGATGCGGGCGCGCCGCTGCAGATGCTCGGCGCCGACTCCTCTTTCGCCTACAGCTGGGGATACCGGGATACGTTCCCCGCGGAGGAGTACCAGCCGTGGGCGGAGAAGAATATCCGCAATCAGGCGCGGTTCATGGAGAAGCTGAGCGTGCCCTACAATCCGGTGGCGGCGCCGGGCTGGGATTCGAGTCCGCGGACGGTGCAGTCGGATATGTTTGACAACATCGGCTATCCCTTCGGCCCGGTGGTGATCGGTTCTTCGCCGGCGCGGTTCGAAGCGGCGCTCCGTCGGATTTCGGAACTTATGGAGCGGGAAAACGCCGGGCCGATGGTGAATCTCTCCTGCTGGAACGAGTGGACCGAAGGGGCCTATCTCGAACCGGATACGAAATCGGGCTTCGGCTACCTGGAGGCGATTCGCAACGTGTTCGGGGTCACTCCCCGCTGACGGAACCTGCCGGCGGTTCCGCTCCGGCGCGGCGCGCCGAGGCCCGGTAGTCGCCCGGCGTCATCCCGGTTTCCCGGCGGAAGTATTTGTAAAAGTTCGCCAGATCGGTGAATCCGGAGAGGTAGCAGATCCGCTCGATCGACTCCTCTCCGGATTCCGCCAGACGGCGTTTTGCTTCGCCGAGCCGGATGTCGAGTAGCGTTTTCCCGATGGTCCGCCCGGTCTGCTGATGGTACAGCGTGAGCAGCCTGCCGCGGGAGAGCCCGATTTCGTTGGCGATTTTCTGCATGGAGATGGACTGCCGGTAGTTGCGGTACAGATAGTCAGAGACGATTCCGGAGATCTCTTCGCGCCGTTTTCTGGCGAAACTGCGGGTGCTCAGCCGGGCAAGTTCGATCAGAAGTTCCAGCAGCTGGTGTTTGAGCATCTCTCTGGTGTTGGCATCATGATATTCGTATTCATGCGCCATCCGGCGGATCAGTGTGTAAATGTTTCGATTGGTATCGAAAACATGAAGCTGCTCATGCAAACTGGAGTCCATCGGGACAAATTCCGATGAGAAAAGGTCGAAGAAGTTGTAGGCGTGGTAGAGGCTCTTGAGTTCGTTCGCGATGAATTCCCGTTGAAAGAGAATTTGATACAGCAGAATCGACTCAGTCAGTTCATAGGCCATCTCATCGTCTGGGTGGCAGAGATAGAGGTAGCCGGAACGGAAATGGTGGCGGATACCGTTGATCTCCAGAATGCCGCTGCCTTCCACGATATAGGCGATCTTCCAGAACTCTCTCTTGCCGATGGCTTTGTTGCCCGGCGGATAGTCGTGAATGGAGTGTACACCACGGTTCACTGAAATCGACAGGTCCTGTGGGATGTACTGCCGTGCGGTGAAAAGTTTCAATTCCCGGTCAGGGCCTGCCGGTTTTTTGTCTATCGATTTCTGCATCATGGGGAAATATATCAGCGTCGTCTTTCGCTTTCAAGCTTTTTGATTTGGTAAATAGTAATATTTTCGAAAGTTTCATCGATTACAATTCAGAGGTACAAGGCCTGCCGGAATTTTTATGGTATACTGTAGCCTGTCAGACGGTTGGCTGCGAGGGAATGCGATGACGACGACCGGACAGCAGAAATGACATGTTTACGGAGGCAAGAGGATGAGTACGGAAAAATGCGGCGGATTTCGGATGAAGAGAGAGCGTGGCCTGTTTTTTACTTTAATCGAACTCCTCGTGAGGACTACTTGTTAAATATACGTTTTGTATGATAAATAATATATCATCTCTTTATATCAAATTCAAGTCTTCTTTGGGATGAGAAAAAAGCTTTAATCGAATTTCTGCTCGTAGGCTGTCGGCCTGCCCCACGTGGGTCGTTTGCCTATGTAATGCCACCCTTGACAAACGGAGGCATTACAATTAAGACCCTGAATTTTTCAAAATCCCGGCGGGCACCTCATGGTGCACTTTGAAAATTCTTCCACACAGGTTCCAAAGCCTATGGAGAATCCAAGTTTACAAGAATCAGTCTTTTGGCATTTAGGAATGTTATGAGTGTCCGAACCAGCAAGTCCGAAAAAATCAAAATTATTTATTGCATTATTATTTGTCATACAATAAATATTTCCTCCCCCTTCTTCCTCGATGGGATCGCGTTTGGTCCATCTGCCGAGTTGTGGGCTGTAGTAGCGGTAGTTGTAGTAGACGAGTCCGGTTTCGTCATCTGCATACTCGCTGCTGAAACGGAAGGGGTTCTCGTCTCCGTCCACCGGG
>NZ_DBEXAY010000108.1:0-20240 GCF_048170485.1 Victivallis sp.
CCGCCCGGCCCCACCACCAGCAGGGAGTTTTCCGGCAGCGAGGCGGCATCGCGATACGGCGTAAATGGAATGTGCAGCGCTTTCAGCAGAGCACTCCCGGCCGCGTCTCCGGAATAAAAGACCGTCCGTCTGACGGCCGGCTCGTAACGATCCAGGTCAACCAGCGCCTGAGCCAGAATTTTTTCCGCTTCCGGGTCAGATTCCGTGCGCCCCGAAACCGCGTATTGGCAAAGCATGACACAGCCGCGTCCTTCCGTCAGGCGCAACAGTGGCGCATACTGCAGATCGAATCCGCATGAAGCCGCGGGCAGCCAGTCTCCGATCTGCGGTTTTTCCACAACGACATCGGCAAGCGAGCCGCGATTTCCGGCGCGCCAGGGACGAGTCCGACGGAAAAAGTTCGCATTGACCAACGGATAATTGCTTTCAAAATCATCGGTTTTGCGATAAGGCGGCAGCATCGTGGAGCTGCCGCGCCAGTCGTGCAGCTTTCCGCCGTCGGGCAGGAAAGCTTCGCGCATTCCGAATTCCACACAGCGCAATCCGATACGGCGGAGTTCTTCCGCATTTTGTTCCAGCAGCAGGAGTTTAAGCCCCGACTCCAGCCGTCCGGAAAGCTCGAACGGGAAATCCTTCAAGCCATTCCGGCCAATCACCAGCAACTCCACCCCATCAAGATTATGCCGGTTCGCAACCCGGCGGAACGGCACGCCGAGTTTCTGCAGCAGCGGCGCCGCGCTTCCTTCCGGGTCATACAGGCCGACCTGCGACCTGAGCCCCGCCGCAGACGGTGCCGCAAAGAAATCGAGTGCAAAAGAATCCTCCAGCTTCTCCCCGGAGGGCAACTTGAATTCCGCCCGGAGGACGGCCTTCCCAACAGTATTCTCCGGTACGGTAAATTCCAGAGGGATATCCGTCCTGCCTCCCGGGGGAACGATTGAACTGCCCATTCCGGAAAATCCCAATTCCGGCACACTCCAGTTCCAGCTGATTTCCGCGTCATGACGGGAGTCGTTCAACAGTTGCAGACTTTTCCGAATGGTTTCTCCGGGATGGAAATTGTGGCCGTTTTCCGTAAAATCGCCGACTCTGCCCGCAATCCGGCAGAGAAATTCCTGAAAATTCTTCCGAACCGTCTCTCCGGCGACATTCAAACGGAACTTTGCAACAGGATTGTTGATTGCCTCGCCACGGGATTCAATCCGGTCAGGAACCAGGCCGGGCTGCTTCAGGTTTTCGAAGCGTGCCGGATTATCCCGATCCGCCTCTCCCCGCGAAAGCCAATTCCAGAGCTGTGCCTGATCCCACGGCAACAGCCCGGAAATACCCCGGGCCCGAAGATTCGGAAAGTCCTCCGAGGCGAACCATGCGCGCACCCGCCGCACATCTTCAATCCAGGTCAGGTTGCCGTTGGCGCCGAGATCATAAAAGAAAGCCGGGCGATTGCCGGAAGTTTTCGCAGCCTGAAGATCGTACAGCGAACGCTTCGCCTCCTCGAAACGATAGGCCTCCTCGCCGAGAATTGCCGCATTGTATTCGTTCACCCACAGGCACTGCAATACTTTGCTGTTCCAGATGAATTCCGGGCCGCGCCAGCTCGACCAGCTTGCCACGTGCGGCAAGCCCCATTCGACAAAAAATACCGGCATGGTTCCGTTGTTTTCCCACGGTTCCAGCCAGTCGCCCCGTTCCTGGCGCGGCGCCCAATTCAGATAACAGTTCAAGGAACAGACGTCCCCGATGTTGCCGCTTTGATGGTGATAGACCGGACGGGAAGCATCGAATGCCTTGGCGGTCTTCTCCGCGATACGTCCCTGTTTCCTGACCGGCAGGGTGACATACCGCTCAGGACGATAGTCATTGCCGATTCGCAACGGATTCTGGTCCCCCATATAGCCGAGCCGGTTATGGTTCATCACGTACATGACCACGCCGGGAATATTCTGGAAACGCCGGATCAGATGTTCCGTCTGCCGCCGGTACTCCGCCAGGTTCGCGGGATTCTCCAGATCATCGCCGAAATCTTTGATATGCGGCAGCGTCAGGGAAGTGAGCATGCCGCGTTCCGAAGTATATCGGTGATACCCCGCCGGATATGCAAAAACTCCGGGGGTGAAACTGTAATTCCAGCCGATCAGGAAATTCGCGCCGAACTGCCTGGCCGTCCTGACCATATGGTCGATTCGTCCGGCGGAACCGAGGTCGGCTTCCTGCGGGGCGGGAGTAACCAGCGCCCGGAGATGAATCTTTTTGCCATTGAGGTAAAAATCGCGTCCGTCGATGGAAAACTCCCTGAAACCGAATTCCTGCGGCAGAAAACGGTCAAGAATCTTACCGTCGGCGGAGAGCAGCTTCACATCGGCGACGTAAAGATTCTGCGGAGTGTCGATGTCCCAAAGTTTCGGATCATTCCAGAGGCCGCCGAAGGAATGGCGGATATTTTTCCCTTTTTTGACGGTAAATAGCTCCGAGGAAAACGTTTGTACCACCTTTCCCCCTTCGGAGATCTCCGCTTCCAGCCGGTACGTTCCCGCCGGAAGCGTCACGAAACCGGTATCGAAAGTGATCCTGCCGCTTTTGACGGAGGTAATCACATGCACGTCGGAAATTGCGGCGGCCAGCGGCAATGACTCCAGATAGAGGTCGCCGCAAATTCCCCGGTTCCGCAGGTTCGATTTCAGCTTGACCAGACGATCATGCCCCATATATTCGAGTTGTTCTTCCGGTTTGGCGCTGACCAGCACCGCAAGCGTATGATGGCTTCCCGGCAGCAGTTTGCCGGTCAATTCGAGTTCACCGCCGGGATAATAAAGCACTCCGGCTTTCACACCGTCGACAAACACGATGCCGCAGGATTGGATCAGATCGGCCGAAAGCCGGATGCGCCGCCCCTTCCACTCTTCCGGCACATCGATTTCCCGCCGATACCATGCGGAATTCAATTCTGCCGCCTTGAAGCGCGAAAGAACTTCCGGCTTCAGATAAAATGACATGCCGTTCGGCTCCGTCGGCCACGCTCCCGGCACCTTGAACCACCCCCAGTCGGTTTCCGGTCCCGGAATTTTTTCGAGTTCATCCGGCGCAAGCACCGGATGAAACTCCCACAAACCGTTCAGAGAAATCCGTTCCCGGGTCGGCGTCGTTTGACGCCAGGCATCACTAAGTGTCATCAGCCGACTGCGCGACATCCCGTCGGGACAAGGCATATCGAAAGATTCGGCCACTTTGCCTCCAGCGGCAAAACCGGTCTGACACCAGAGGAGCAACGCTGCCCACAACAACTTTCCGTATCGCTTCAAAACCATCTTTTTCCCCTGCACGTTTTCAGATCAGAAACGAACGCTCACATCGCTCCAACCTGGTTGCCAGAATGCCCAATTCCGCACATATTCGTTGGTAACCCAAATAAGATCAGGCTTCTCGTACCGAGCGACGTGTCCGTCAAAAAATGAAATATTGAAGCGCAGCTGGTGACGGTAGGCAACCGAAACATTCGCCGGGTCCTTGCATTCTCCAATTGAAACATAGTTGGCGCGGGTAGTCCAATTTTGACCAAACAAAGTCTCTGAACGCAACCCATCGAGAAACATGAATTTTTGGGAAGGAGCAGAACTCCGGGAGATACGAATACTGCGTGTGGAAGGCCCATCATTCCAATTGGAACCGAAGGTGTCATTCAACGTATAGGAACGGTTGATCGCAGAAAGGCCGTTTTCTTCCGGGAATATTGCTCCGTAAGAGTCGGGGCAGAGCAACTTTGTCGGCCAGAGAGCCAACCATCCTTCAATTTCCAGATTGACGCCGGCCTGTCGGGCAAAAGATTCATTGAACATCCAATTTGACTTATCCGTACCCCTCACATAAACAGGAACCATGTAACCATCAAAATCACCCATATATAAGAGATTGGCGGCAGCAAGCGTTTTCAGGTTGTTTTTGCAGGTTGAATCCTTGGCGCTCGCCCGCGCCTTATTCAGCGCCGGGAGCAGCATGGCCGCGAGAATAGCGATGATCGCTATTACAATGAGCAACTCAATAAGGGTAAATGGAGCAAACTTTTTCATTTTCAATCCTTTCTGTTGATTGGGTTGTAATAAGTCTCTCAACCAGACGCCGTTGAAAAGCAATTGGGCTGGTCATTTCCGTTGCGACCAGCATCTCGCGCCCCTCCGGCGAGATTCGCGTAAAGCCGCCGTCATCCACCGCGAGTTTCAGGCGTTCCAGGCGGGTGAACTCCCCGGAATACGCCAGATGGACCGCCGCTGTATCATAAAGGATGCTGCTGGCATGTGCCGGGCCGTCATGTTTCCAATAATTTCGCCAGACGGCATATTGGGCAAGAATGTTCCGGGGAACCGGTGCGGTTGATTCCGCGATTTTCCGATAATTCACTCCCGACAGCGCGATATCGCCGCAATGATCGAGCGGCGTCAGGAGGATTTCACGCCACGGCGCCCGGAACGTCCGCTGCGCCGCCGGCACGTCGAGTTTGATGTTGTATTCGGCAATCATTCCGGCTGCGCCGCGATGCCGCTTCGCGATCGAACCGCCCATCACGATCAGGCGACATCGGGAGACCGCCCGTTCATCCCGGCGGCAAAGCTCGGCGAGAGTGGTCAGCGGCGCGATGCCGATCACCGTCAGCTCCGGCTCGGCGGCAATCAGTTCCAGCGCCCGGCCCACACCGTCCTCCCAGAAGCCTCCGGAGTACTGTTCCGGCCGGTAAGAGTCGGCATATTCATGCATGGTTTCGGGCGAACCGTCCGCACGCGAGACGCCGATGCCGACCGGAATATCGTCGCGGCCGCACGCCTCCAGGAATCTGGCCGCGACTCTGGCCCGGTAACGGGCATCACCGGTTGAGGTCAACACCAGTTTCAGGTCAAATTCAGGGCTGTTCAGCAGCATCCCGAGCGCCCAGGTGTCGTCGATATCGTTGCCGATGTCCGTATCCAGAATGGTCGGAATCGGTTTACGGCCGCAGTTTGTCATTATGGTTCCTTTCGTTGTTTTTCTTTTTATATTATACCGTAATTTATAATCCGAGCCAACTGTATTAGGGGTACAAATAGATAAATAAATGGCACAAATCGCCAGAATCGCTGGAAAATGCCGAAAAACGGCGTTATGTTGCACCCATCAACGAAAGGAATCGATATGAGCGTACAATCGGTGGAACTGCCGTTGCTCTTCTATGCGTGGCGGCGCAAGGTAACAGGCAATGTCGCTCCGCACCAACATGGCGGCTGCGAACTGATCTATGTACTTGAGGGGCATTGCCGGGTAGAAAGTCCGGCCGGTATTTTTGAAGGCACTCCCGGCAAACTGCTGGTCATCCCTCCGGAAGTGATTCACAACCAGATCGATGATCCGGGCGAAGACAATATCTTCTGCGTTTTTCAGGCGAATCCGGTCCTGTTTGCCCAACACTGGCGTTCCCTTGACCTCGGCGGTGAAACGCGGACTATCCGCATGTTTCTTGAACTGTGCGATATGACCGAGAAAAACGATTTTACGGGGGCATCGGCTCTGCTGCTGAGCTTTCTGCAAAGGCTCTCGGCTTTCGAGCAGAAACAGTCCCTCTCCACCCAACAGCACCCGAAACTCTGCAAAGCCCTCGAATTCCTGCATGAAAATCTCACCCGTCCCATCACGATCCGGGCGACAGCGGAACATGCCGGAATCAGCGTGTCGCTGCTGCGTAAGCTCTTTACGGACTACTGCGGAACTCCGCCGCTCGGCTATCTGCAAAATCTTCGCCTTGCCCGAGCTGAAGAATTGCTGAAAAATCCCTACCTCTCCATTGCGGAAATCGCCGCCGAATGCGGATTCGACAGCGCCGGTTATTTCATCCGCCTCTACCGGCGCAAGCACGGCACTTCTCCCGGTAAAGCGCGCCGCAAGCTGTGAGTTCTTTAGTTCCATTATAATAAATTCAAGATAAAATAAATCCATATAGGACAACGTTTCCTTCACGCAGCTTTCTACCAAACTTGCGATTTGCTCCAGTTTCGTGGCGTGCAATTTTCCGAACGTTATCACACCTCACGTTCCCTGCCGGTGGTCATACCAGAAATTCGTTGGAGAAGCAACGGCGCGTCTGAAAGATGAGAAAGTGTTTTTTTGTTTCCATCTCCGCTGAAAAAAACACCCCGATCTGTCGTTTACGATGGAAATTCGTTTTGCAGAGAAAGGGTTATACCAGGAAAGCTTCCTCTGTGCAATGAGCATCAAACCAGTTGAATCCCCGACGGCCAGGAAAAATCCATCGTCTTCGCAATCGAGGCCATGCGGCAGGAAAATGCAGTCAAATGTCCAGGGTGCGGCCGGACGGAATAACAGCTTCCTCCCGGAGCCGAAGGCCGGATCCCCGCTATCGTGGCATAGAGATGATAAAGGATGTGAGCGCTCCAGCCGTGACAATCTGAACGTGTCGGCTCCGACGTTTCCGGCATGGTGTCAAGATGCAATTTTTCTACCGCTTCCCAGTTGTCGAGCCGACGGAAAAATGCATTCATAAATCCAGTCACGGCGGCAGCTTCCAGATAATAAAAACTGAAATACAGCGAGGTCCGCGTCAACAAAAATTGTTTCGATGGAGCAAACAGATTTTCCGCGGTTCGCCGCTGTATTGACGGCTCAGGAATTCCAGCCAGCAGCATCAATGCGTTTGCATGCTCGGAAAACACATTCTCATCAGCCAGATCAGAAAACAATCCGGCTTCCGGAACATAAAATTTTCGAATGATGTTCTTCAACAACGTATTGTGCCGACGGGAAAAACGCGCCGCAAGTTCCGGTTCATTTTTCCATCGGCAGATTTCCGCAAATTCTTTTAAAACATACGCATACAGAGCATTAAAAATACAGTGAGCCTGCGTTTCCGCTCCCGGGGGAACCCCCTGCGGCCACCCCTCAACCCAGTCGACAAACCGCCAGCCGCGATTGATCCGGAGCAATCCCTCCGCGTCGAGAGAATTCTCCCACGCAAGCAGACTGCGGACACCAAGCGGAAAAATCTGTGAGGAAACCTCCCGTCGATCCCGGTAACGAATATAATCACAAATTGCAAGCAGAAAAATCAAAGAGAATCCAGGAATAATCTGATACGCCTGTGCCGGATAAATCGACATGAAGATTCCATCTTCACGTATCCCTTCCGCCCAAAGTTCCATCACATGGTCCGCCAGTGCACCAAATGCTTCTCCGGCAGACACATAGCCGGCAAGCAGCTGAAGCCGCCCGTCGCCAATGTACATAAGTTGCTCGTAGTAAGGGCAATCCATCAGCGTATCGTGAGCACACATCTGCAATGTTCGAAATGCAGGCGCCACCAACGCATCCAGTCGAGGGTCCGACGAGCGCCATTCCCCGGCAAATTCCAGCGGATAGCGATTCTCATAGAACTTCAAACCGTGAATTTCCAGAGGTTCGCATCCGGAGATGATGCGAATTTCCGCATAACGCCCCGCCCGGTAATCGAAGTTAAAAAAAGTGTTCTCTCCGCGACCGGGGAAAAAACGATCACAAAGTCCCCGGAAATATTTCCCGGCAAATTCCATTCGATCACCTTTTTCCGTTTCCTCCGGAGTACCGAACAAAGCTTCCGCCCAGGATATGACGATTTCACCGCCATTCCCGCCATGGACCTGAAATTGTTCACGGCAACAGCAGTAATGGTCAAAACCAATCAGAATCCGACGACAGGAATGAGGCGGAAGAAAAAATATTTTACCTTCGTTGTCATCCGGTAACAAGGTGGAATTCGCTGTGTACGCGCTTCCCGACAAATTATGATCGACAGCAAGAATTCGCCACGAGGTGATTTCTCTTTCGCAAAACGGCGGCAACAGGGAGCTGTCCAATTTCCGGTCGGAACAGCGCACCTGGCGAAACGTGCGGGCATCGCTGCCGATCTCCGCTCGGACCGGTTCCAATCGTTCCCGGGGAACCGGAATACGATTATCAAACAGAAGTATGCCGCCGACACATTGAAAATTTTTCAACTCCTGCCGCTCAAATGAGAATCGAGTTTCCCGACGACAGCGCCACGATGCAATGCCGGTATTGAATGTCACGCCGTCGACACCTTCCGCCAGGACATACAGACCGCGGGGGAGCATCATGCGGCTGCGGGGGGAATATTCCCCATAGTCGACCAGCAGGAGTTCCAGCTGATGCCGTCCGGCAATAACATGCAGAGGAACTCGTTCCAGAAATACCCGTTCCCGGGTAAATTGCAGATGGCTGACCGCCACACATGTTCCATCCAGAGAAAGACGAAAACCGGGAACCGCGGCAATTTGAAGTTCCACGTCCCGGTTCTCTGGTGTTTCAAATTCCAAGCAGAAAACAGCGCTTCCCGCAAACGGTGGATTTAGCCAATGTGCAGAAGCAAGTGAACTCGTCATGATCGCACTGGTTATTTCACTTCCGTCTCACGTTTCGCATCACGCACCAGAAAAGTGACTGTCACCAGTTCGCCGGCCTTGCACTTGATGTGCTGGAAGAAGCGATCGTTATGGCTGACCTCCACATAATTTTTCCCCTCAGGAGCGTTTTCGCCAACGACCCGGCAGTTCTCTCCCATATTCCACCAGCCGTTCGGACGGGGAGGCTGATAGGTTTCGAAACCACCGTTGGCCAGAACCGCCCCCTCGACGCGAATGTTGTCATAGGCGACAAACGGACGCTTCTTCCCCACCGGATCCGCCATCAGTTGAACAGAAACTTCTCCGTCTTTTTTCGGTACGAACTGAAAGGATTTTTCCTGCCATTGCTCCGAAGCTTTACCGAGCACAATCAGGCGGGTTTCCGCCTTATCTTTGAGCCAGCCGGCTTTCCCGCCTGAAATGCCCTCCGAGCCTCCCTTGAAAACCAACCCGCCGGTGGCATCTTTGCATTGCAGGTCGATTCGGAAATTCACCGCAGAAGCCACCATGATTCCCGACATTCCCAGTACAAATCCCAGCAGAAATTTCATTCTCTTTCCTCCTTGTTTTCTGTTTTTTCCTTGAAAGAATCAACCTCTCAAACAGGCAAAACGGTCTGTTTTCAAGGAATCTGATTCTTCCTTATGACCTCACGAAAATATTCCCCGCTGAGTTTCAGCGTCCGCGCCCCGGTATGAAAATTGACATAGGCCAGACCGAAACGCGGCCGGATCCCGCAGTGCCACTCCAGATTGTCCAGCAGACTCCAGTGGAAATATCCGGTCACCGGATACCCTTCCGCCACCGCCTGCTGCAGAGAACCGAGATAACTGCGCAGAAACTTGATCCGCAAAGTATCGATGATTTTACCATCCCTCCTCGGGCGATCCGGGGTGGAAATCCCGTTTTCCGAAATCAGAATCTCCTTCGGGTTCCACAATTCGTGAACAATCCGGCACCCCCAGTAGAGGGAGTCCGGTTCAAACCGCCCGTCATTGATCCCCGTATCTTGATGATTGGGAATATCCAGAACCTCATACCCCTTTGCATCTTCCGGTGCGCTGCGGACCAGCCGGCCGAAATACAGATTCAAGCCGAGAAAGTCCATGGGAGCGGAAATCCGGGCAAAGTCTCCCTCGCGCACCTCCGGGGCATCCGCCCCCGCGGCATTCCAGTAGCAATCCGGATATCGCCCCTCCATCACCGCCGTGATGAAATGCCCATTGACCTCCCGGAATGCTTTTTTTGCAGCGGCAACATGGTCCGGCGTATCCATGACCGGCATCATGAAACGGGGATTTTCCGCCAGGCCGACTTTGGCGTGCGGCGCCGCGGCACGCAACGCCTGAAGCGCAGTTCCGTGCGCCAGCAGCAGGTGATGACGCACCTGATTCCGACGTCGATTGTTCAACTGAAGTCCAGGTGCGATGCTCCCCAGGCTGTAGCCGACATCGCTGCAGGCGAGAAATTCATTGGTCGTAAAATAGTTTTTCACCCGGGAGCCGAAGCGTTCCGCCATCAGCGAGGCGTATTCGCCGAAGAGCTCCACACAGTCCCGCGACTCCCAGCCGCCCAGCTCCTGCTGAAGCGCCAGCGGGAGATCCCAGTGATAAAGCGTCACATACGGCTCAATTCCTGCCGAGAGCAGTTTATCGCAGAGCGAAAGGTAATATGCCATGCCTTTTTCGTTCACCCGCCCACGCCCCTCCGGCAAAACCCGGCTCCAGGCAACCGAAAAGCGGTAAGCCCGCACCCCGAGGTCACGCATAATGGCAATATCGTCGTCCACATGATGGTATTCATCAGCGGCAATCATACCGTCGACATCGTCGGCGATGGCGCCCGGCCGTTTTTCAAACTCATTCCAGATGGACGGCCCCTTACCATCCTCCAGTCCGGCCCCCTCGACCTGATAAGCGGACGTGGCGGTTCCCCAGATAAAGTTTTCGGGAAATTTTCGAGCACTCATAAACTTCACTCCTGCTCCAATCTTAAATCGGTATCGGTAATTCGCACTCTGCCGATGGTATTTTCCCCCAGTCCCAGCCGTACTTGAAGAAAATCCATTGTATCGGTAAGTTCCATTTCCAGCTGGTATGTCTGCAACGTCCGGGAGCCGGTCAGATCGCGTTTTAAATAGTCCTTTCCATACTGCACTCCCTTTCCGTTCACGCTGCTCAGGCCGATAAGGACCCCGGCATTCCCCCGGCCGGCAGAGGTTGCCACCACCCCGTCAAAAGCAAGCGTCACCTGGAAAATCGCCCGTTTGAATTTTCCCTTCGGGATCTCCACCTTCTGCATGATGACAAAGGGGGCGACGGCCGACCTCTTCCGTTGCAGGATTACGCCACTCTTTCCGGCTTCAAGGCTCGTACCTGCGGAAAGCGTATAATTCCAGTTTTCGGGATCACCGTAGGAAACAGAGGAAAAATCGCTGTTCTTCAGCAACTGCCGGGAGGGAATGCGAATCAGCGTGTAATGAAGGCGCCGCTGGAAGGATTGTCCGGATTTTCCCCCCAGCGTCTCCTTCCTGTAATGATTTCCGGCACGGCAGATCTCCACCTCAAATCCATAGAGATCGCGCGGCGGCAGCTCGGACAGCGGAATGCGGATCTCCATCGTATAACCGTCAGCGGTCCGCGTCACGGTTCTCTCTGCCGCCGTCCCGGCGTGACGGGTGGCAAGTTGCTTCGTCCCGTCGGCCGCGGGTACTACCGCAAACACATATTGATAGGATTTGAACTTATCCAGCTCCAGGTTCCGTACCGGGTCGGGATCGAAGAAAACTTCGATACATGAGCCATTCCACAACGCGTCGTCAGGAGTGGCCTTCGGCTCAGCCTCCCGCACCCGGCAATGAAGATGGAGATTCCCGTCCTTTTCCCACATCCGTATTACGCTTCCCTGTTCCAGGCGAAATTCTGCCGGCAACGTCGCAGAACGTTCCGAAACAAGTTTGACCCCTTCGGGAAGCGTCTCCTGAAAATTCTTCAGCAATAAAGTGTTGCCTGCAACATTCTGTTTGAACGAAAAATGGAGCTTCCGACCCGCGAAGTCGACCTCGCTCTCGCACGGCAGCCCGGTCAAATTGCGTCCTTCAAGATAGAGATCCCCGCCGCAGCGACGCGCATGGAAGGCAATGTTTTTTTCCAGTTCAAATTTGGAATTTTCAAGGAGTTTCTGCACTTCATGCGGTCTTCCGATGATGAAATACGGCTCGAATCTCAACCGCAGTGCTTTCTGCCCGGTCCGATCATTCCCGTACAAATCCAGAATCCTGCAATGTGGATTGTCACCCGGCACCCATTTGCTGCCGCCGATCCGGAAGTCATACAGAAACCCCAGCGCCTTCCGCCCATCCCGGCTGCAGAAAATTCCCGCACGGAGATTGTTTCCCAGATCGACCTCACGACACGGGAACACCATATCCTTCAGCAAAAAGGAGAGTGCATTGAGCGCCGCCGCGTTTTCATTGAGTGAAATCAGATCCACATTGTTCTGCGGCCGGTTCCAGAGGGAATCGCCGGAGACGGACGGAGCGGCCACCACGCCGTGAAACAACCCGTCCAGATAATGTCGCAGAATCTCGTTGGCGCCGAAATCCGCCTTCAACATGTAATTGTTGACCTGCTTCCGATAGGCGGTCTGAAGATAATAACATTCCGTATTCCACAGCGGCTTATTCCGGGTGAGGCGGCGGATATTCACAGTGCAATCCCGGTAGCGGTTGCGGATGCCATTCAAGTAATCCAATCCGGTATCGTAAGGGTGAAATGCGATTCCGTCAAGATAATCGACATAGTTCGGATCGACCTCGTTGAGCTTTTCGCACCATTTGACGACGTTGAGTCCGAAGTCCCCGGTCACATCATTCCCCAACACGATACAGTTCGGGTCAAATTTTTTCAGAAAGGTGTGGGCGGCACGCAGATACCGAATATAGTCCTCCGCCATCCAGACACCGACACTCGGCTCGTTGAAAATCTCCCATATGGAAATGCGATCGCCCCAGTGTTTCGTCACAAAATCCAGATAACGCTCGAATACCGGCATCGGCGGATTGACCGGGTCCAGCGCTTTACTGCCGGATTTACCGACGTACCGTGTGATATATTCCGGGAACGTACAGGTCCCGTTTATCAACGAATTCGCCAATGCGTTCCCGTTGAAAAAATGCATTGTTCCCCCGACGACGAAGAGCGGAATCTGATCATTTTTTTTCAGCTGTGCGACCTCGAGCTCCATAAGGGTTCGATCGAATTTCCCTTCCGCATATTCCAATTTGCGCCAGTGCCCCCAGATGCGAACCATATTGACACCGGAATCCGCCAGCAAACGATAGGAACGGGAAAACCCGTTTTGAGAAATCGCGATGTTCCGGTATTCCCCGCCGGCGGTGTCCGTCGCCAGAAGACCGCCGTTGATTCCCAAGCCGTATCCCGGGGAACCCGCGGCATGCTTCACTCTCGGATGCATCACCAGGAATGGACTTTCCAGGGTAGCCAGTTTCCGCTTCCCCAGCTGAAGTTCCGAAAAAAACGCGCCGAATTCAGTTGCGGGGAACGAAACGGTACCGGCAAACAGATCGCCCGCTTCCCGCTTCAACTCCAGCGGGAAAGTTTTCCAGATGGATCGGTCAAACGTCCTTTTGACTCCCAGCGCGCCACGAACCACGGCCGATTTTTCCGCCGGAAGCAGCGCCCGGACAGTCAGTTGCACCGGAGCATCCTGCATGTAAACCTGATCCCTCCGACTCGGCGTCACGACATACTCGCCGTCATACGGTGTGGTTCCATCGGTATATTCGACCCGGAAATTATCAAAATAAAGAGTGTTCGGCGTACCGTTCTGAGGAATATCAGGAGTACAGATCCAGACCGCATAAAAGCAACTGTACGGCTTCACCTTGAATGTCCGGGAGAATCTCTGCCACTGTTCGGTCGGTCGGAATGAGAATCCGGTCAATAATGGATAATACGAATCCCGGTCGGCATCGGCATTGCAACGCAGCCCGATGGTGTAGTTATTTTCCGGATGCAGCCTGCCGTCTTCCCCCGGCCCCATTTTGACATCGAAGGAAATCGTGATCTCGCCGGCCCGTTTCAAGTAGAAGTCCGCCAGTTCAATCCGGTAACGGGATACCCCGCGATAACCGGGTATTTTCATGCACTTCCCGGGATTCCCGTTTTCAACGGTTTGAACGGAGTAAAGTTTCTCCTGATTTTTTTCGGCTTCGTGTTTATCCAGCATGTGAATATAATAGCTGAATCCCGGCACGCCGCGCCCGGGAATCCCGAGTTCCATACTGGAATTGACATTCAGGAGTTCGCCGGCACAGAGTGCCGCCGAAAACATACCACCTAGAATCCAGACCGGAAAGCGTCTCATTCTGCTGCATCCCCTCGTTTAAAAATTGCTGGAAAAATATTGTTTCCAGAGTTGAAGTCCCCGTCCGGAACAGCTGGTACCGCCGGCATTCAACTCGGTTATTGTGTGAAAGGATCTGACGTGCCCATCCGCCATAAGGGCGTTGGCCATCATTCCGTGGACCGGTCCAACCCGGTTGGGATCACTCCCATTGTAAAGATCGCCACCGGTATGGACGCACGCTTCTCCCATATTGCGTACTTTTTGACTTTCAATAATCGTAACGGTAGACCCCGGACGCCGAACCTTGCCGGGAGACACCACCGTGACCTGGCCGCTGTTGACATCGCCGGTGATTCCGAGGCAGCCTCCGTTCCACAGTCCGCTTGCTCCTCCCGCCGTCTTGTTGATGAGATAACCGAATGCAAGCGTGGGAGAGGTATCAGTACGCTTTATATTCCAGTGCTCCGGGCAACGCAGGCCCAACATGGTGTCACTGGAGTTTTTCAACGGCGGAAGATACTGTGCACGGCCATCTTTCCCCACCAGCATGAGCGGCCAGCAGCCGTAACTGGCGTATGTTTCCGGCCACATGTAGTATTTATTGTCTGTAGTGTATAGATCGATGGCGGTTCCAATTTGTTTGAGATTGTTGATGCACGAAACAGAACGTGCTTTATCGCGCGCCTGATTCAATGCGGGAAGCAACAGCGCAGCGAGGATGGTAATGATCGCAATTACGATCAGGAGTTCAATCAGCGTAAAGAGATTAATTCGCCGCATGGAGCAACGTCCCGTCTGAAGATTCTTCATCTCATCTCTCATATCCGGACTCCCTTTTGTTGAATCAGGTTGCTATGTTAATTATAGCATAGTCTCATTGTTTTGCAAATGTATTTCTTGTTGATTTTTTTTGCACTTTTTGTAAATCAACTGATAATATTCACGCCGGACTCAAGTAAATAACAAAGAGAAACTTGCTTTTTCTATAAATTGACTTATTGTAATTACAGAAAGGAAAAAACTCCATGTTGGAACGAAAAAACGACGCCTGTCATAATAAATTTCTCTGGTTTCAGTTCGTCGCGGAACTCGACGTAAAACCGGTCAAGTGCGGGCTGGCATATGAGATCAGTTCCTGGCCGAAGACAATCGGATTTTCCGGAGAGACGTTCTATCGGCTCTATCTGCCGCTTTCCGGAAAATTCCAGATTCTTCATCCGGATGGCGCCATTCTGATCGAACCCGGACAACTCTATCTGCTTCCCTGCAACATGCCGTTGAAAAACGAGGGGATCGAACCGTGTACCCACTATTGGATCCACTTCGTCTCGAAACAGCTGCAGACCATCCCGATGCTGAATCATCCGCTCAGTGTCCGGCTTGCGAGGTTGGATTCTGTCCGGGAACAGATGCAGAATGTTCTGATGTGGATGAAATCATGTGCCTCCTTCGCCGAAGCCATAGCACTCAAGAATGCGGTAAGTGAACTGCTGGTACCGTTTCTGGAGAAACTCTCCGGTCCCATGCCGAATGCCGCCACACCCTCCCGGTTCATGAAGATCGTCGACTACATCGACCTGCGGCTCGACCGTGAAATCGAGGTTGCCGAACTCAACGCGCTCGCCGGGATGTCCCGTGCCGAATTTTCGGCAGCGTTCCGCCAGGTGTTCGGCGTGCCGCCGAAACAGTACATTTCCCTCCGGCGACTGCTCCGGGCCAGACAATTACTGCTGGAAACGCCGCTGCCGATCAAAGAGATCGCCACTCAATGCGGATATCACGACGAATTTTTCTTTCACCGTATGTTCAAGAAGTACATGAAAACCACCCCGGCGAAGTACCGGAAATATTTTATTTATTGAATCGACGGAACCAACAGCAGAAAGAGGAGCGCCGAGACCATGAAGTTTCGAAATCCGCCACCGTTTCCCACGGGAGAACCGGCCTTTGTCCAGGAACTGCGCCGGGAAGAAGAGATTCCGGTCTGCTGGGAAACTGCGGCTCAGCCCGAAGCAGGGGAAGCCGACTTCCGCCGGGGTCTGCGGCTCCTGCCGGAATTTCCCGACCCGGAGCAACTTCTGCTGACCGCAGAGCGGGAAATGCACCGCTTTCTCCAACGGAACAATCTGGCGAAACCGGATGGCGCACCACTCATCACACGCCGGGCGGCGGATCTTGCCGGAGAAACGTTCCGGATGACGGTGACCGCGGACGCCGTCACTCTCGAAGCGGGAAATACCGAGGGAATCCGACGCGGCCTCTACACGATTCTCGATTCCCTGGCAGGCAGCCGGGGACCGTTTCTGCCGCTCGGGTGCTCCACCCGCAGGCCGTGGCTTAAAAACCGGATCTCCCGCTGTTTCTTCAGCCCGATCAAACGTCCACCGTTTCAGCGCGACGAGCTGCTCGACGAGGTTGATTACTATCCGGAAGCCTATCTCGCCCGGCTCGCCCGCGAAGGCGTGAACGGACTCTGGCTCTCCATTTCGTTCCGGGAGGTGTGCACCACTTCGTTTTACGCCGTCGACCCGCAAGCACAGCAGCGTCTGGGCAAACTGCGCCGGACCGTCGAAACGTGCCGGAAGTACGGAATCCGCATCTGGGTGTTCGGCATCGAACCTGCCGGCTGGGAGGAAGAGAAAAATCCATGCCCGTCGGACGCCCCGGAACTGCAGGGGCCGAAGTTCGGCTGCTGTACCTCCTTCTGTCCCGCCTCAGAGACGGCGCAACGGTATCTCTACGAGTGCACCCGCAGCCTCTTTTCCGCAGTTCCGGAGCTCGGCGGACTCATCACCATTTCGCTGGGAGAACGGGTCACCTCCTGCCTCAGCACCCTCTCCGTCACGACAGAGAAGACACATCCCTGCGGCGCGGCCTGTTCCCGCTCCCCGAGTGAAATCCTCGCCTGCGTGCTGCGTCCGATGACGGAGGGAATGCACGCCGCCGCTCCGAATGCGGAGCTCATCAGCTGGCTCTACCTCCCCGCCGAGGATCAGGCGGCAGAATGGATCTACCAACTGCCGGAAGCGCTGCCGCACAACGTGATTCTCGCCTTCAACTTCGAATCCGGTTGCACAGCCCGGCAGCTCGGGAAACTCCGGGTCGGCGGCGACTACTGGCTTTCCCGCACCGGTCCGAGCGACCGTTTCGGCCGCATGGTGCAGGCGGTCCGCTCCCATTGCTCCCCGGGGGCGAAAATTCAGGCCTGTTGTTCCCACGAGGTTGCCTCCGTTCCCTTCGTACCGGTCCCCGGGCAGCTCTACCGCAAATACCGGGCGATGCGGCAGCTCGGTGTGGAACATGTGATTCAGTGCTGGTTTTTCGGCAATTACCCCGGGCTCATGAACCGCGCGGCCGGAAAACTCGCCTTCGAGGAGTTCACCGGCAGCGAAGAGAGCTTTCTCGAAGAGCTCGCCGCCCCGGAATGGGGCCGCCGGAACGCCCCGGTGATGGCGACGGTGTGGCGGCTCTTTACGGAAGCCTATGCCAACTATCCACTGGATATCCAGTTTCAGTACTATGGCCCGATGCACGACGGTCCGGTCTGGCCGCTGCACCTCAAACAGGTGATGCGCTCCTTGCCCCGCTCGTGGAAACCGGACGTGGAACCGGCTGGAGATTTCATCGGCGAAGCAATTACACAGCATACGCTCCGGGAAGCGGCGGTGCTTGCCCGGCTGCTTGCCGACGGCTGGCGACAGGGTCTGGATCAGCTGAAAAAAATCCGGTGGGAATCGGAGGTGCCTCCGGCTCGCCGCCGGGATATTTCCCTCATGAAGGCCCTGGAACTGCTCTTTTGTTCCGGCGCGAACATTCTGGAATTCTACCTGCTGCGATCCCGCCTGCTGGAGGATCCGCCGGACGCGCCGGAGCTTCTGCGGAAACTGGAGGCGATTGTCCATGCAGAAATCGCAGTCAGCAGCAAATTGGCGGAACTCTGCAACGCAGATCCCCGGCTCGGCTACCACTCCGAAGCGGAGATCTGCAAATATTATCCGGAGAAACTCCACTGGAGAGCGGAGTGGCTGAAACGGGCGCTCGCAACCGATTTCTCCGCCTGTCGCCGGAAGATGGCGGCGGGAATCCCCCCTTCACGAATCCTGACCAAACCGCTGTCGCGCCGCCGCACCGGACGCTGGTATCGAAACGGCCATTGCCGCTGGCGGGCGGACGCGGATGACGCCATACTCCGCATCACAGTCGAGAGTTTCCTGCGGCAGGATGAAACGGCGGAAGAGGAACTGAAGTTCTTTCTGGCCGACCGGAATGGAATCCGCCCACCGTGGACGGCACTGCGGCTCAATCGGGCAGGAAGCGACTACGATGGCTTCGCTTGTGCCCGGTTTCGGAATGAGGAGTTTGAAACATCCTGGCGTGCCGTCGTGGAGATTCCGCAACTGATGCTCGATGCCGATGCTGTTTGTTTCGGCTTTCTGCATATATGGTGTACTCGAGATGGGGAGCACTGCGCGGAGAACTATCCAGCGGGAGAATTTCCGCTGGAGCCACGGCTGCATCTGGACTTTTTCACGCCGGAACGGCTGATTCTGCTGGAGTGGAATGTGGTCGGCTCCGAAAACAGGACAACTTGACTTGGTGTAAAAAGTCCGTTAAATTAACCTGAAAAGAGAGGGTTTTTTATGAAAAAGTCGTATAACTCCAAGTTTAAAAGCTATGTGACGCAGGAAGCTCTGCGTGGGGATTTGACTGTCGCTGAGATCGCGGGGAAATACCAGTCCAAGGCAGAGCGAAAAGAAAGTAAGCCGTAAACCGAGGACGATCTGATGAGAAAAATCGGACGCCTCGAAATCGAGAATGACCTTTTATGAAATGTGTCCGCATCCTGCGGCTTGAATCCCGAAAAGCTTCAATAAATAATCAGAATCTGGATTTAAGCGTGAATCGTCAGTTAAAATTGCTTCAGATTCCTCTTGCGAGTTTTTATTATAAAAGCCGGCGAGAGATTTTCCGGGCAGCTTCCGACGACCGGGTCAAGGACGAAGTGCTGGAGATTTATAGGGAGAGGCCATTTTACGGAGTTCCCCGGCTGACTGCGGAATTGAAGCGCCGCGGTCACAGGGGAAATCATAAACAGGTACGCTGATTACAGAACGCGTTGTATTGGCTGATGGTCTATCCTCGTCCGCATTTCACTACCTTGGAACCACATCCGGAGCATGAGAAATTCCCGTATTTTCTGCGCAAATGCAAGACCGCGTGTCCGAATCAGGTCTGAAGCACAAATATCACTTACACAGCACCAGCCGGACACCGGGCATTTGTGAATGGAATTGTCGACTGGTTCAGCCGCAAGGTTTTGGCTTACACTGTAGTAAATACAATGGACGCTTTTCATTGTGTTGAAACGTTAAAAATGGCAGTGGATTCCTATGGAAAACCGGAGATTTTTTAATTCGGATTAAGGAAGCCAGTTTACCAGTTCGGAGTTCGTGGCGGAACTTCGGAACCATGGCATTCAGATCAGCATGGACGGACGGGGACGGTGTTTGGATAATGCAAAGATGGAGCGCTTCTGGTGGGCGTTGAAATATGAGGACATCAAAATCAAGGACTATGTCAGCTTGCCGCAACTCCGCTTTGGTGTCCAGCATTATGTGAATTTTTACAACTCCAGGCGGATTCATTCGGCACTCCAATATCGGACGCCGGATGAAGTCTATTTCGGAACTTGCAATCGGCAAACAGTGGGATATAGTAAAACAAGGGTCTTTACACCAATCTTTTAATAAAAGTTGTCCAACCTAGGGGAGAGGCGCAATAGCACAAGGAGCTATTAAAATCAATTTATTAGTTGATAAGCTCATAAAACACAACAAACGTCGATATTCAATTGCGGAAATATGGGTTTATAAAATGCCGGGTTCTTTTAAGTCTCAACTCAATTTCTCTTGGATAAATCTTATTTTACGCTTGGGCTGGCTTCCGTTTGATTTCTTATTTTTGAATGTTGCGTATTTTGGAGCTCTATTTATTTGCAGCAATTTGCTGATTTCTTCACAACAATTCCAGAGTGGGTTGTCATTTTTTTGGCCTTATGCTCTTTGCCTGATCGGATGTCAATTACTACTCTTTATACTGGGAGGGATTTATCGACGTATCTGGCACTATGCGAGTATTCCCGAGTTCTTCTATTTCGTACTTTGGAATCTGGTTGGTGTCTTGATATTTGCAGCTATGGGAATATCTCTTTTCGCGGACTACCAACTTCCATATGGATTATATCCGTTACTCTTAATTTTGGATACGCTTTTCCTGATCACGCCGCGTCTGGGGTTGAGGATTGCCAAGGTACTGAAAATCTATTGGGAAAATTGCAGAAAATTAGCATTATTGCCGACAAATAAATCTTCTGAGCCACAGGGAATTCCAACTATGTTAATCGGAGCAGGTTATGCCGGTCGCAAGCTCCTTTCTGAA
>NZ_DBEXAY010000109.1:0-6286 GCF_048170485.1 Victivallis sp.
GGCGCAGTTTTCGGACCGGCTGGCGATGTTCCTCTTCCGGCGGGGCGATGTCGCCCCGGCGCGGGCGGCGTTCGGCTGGAGCGTGCCGGAGAATCTCTGGAATTCCGATGCGCCGGAAGCCTATCCGCCGGAGTTCAGCACTCTGGGGCTGATCTCCCGGGTCGGCACCATAGTCGGAGAAAATGCGCCGCAGGGGGTGCGGCTGCTCACGCCGGAACAGGCGGAAGGGAAAGCGCCGCTCCCCGACAGCCGGATCAATGCCCTGCGCAACACCCTGCTCGCCCGTCGGATCGCGGAGAGCGATACCGGTGAACTCCGTCTCGATGCCGGACGCAATACGCTGGCGATCGCCACTCCCCGTTCCGAATGCGTGACCGTTGCGGCAGGATCTCTGCGAGCGGACCGCCTGAGCATTGCCGGAGCGCGTGTTCCTCAGACGGTGTCGCTCAGCACACTGGATGAACGCCCGATCGGGGAGAGCGGGAACATGCTGCTCTTCCACCTGACCAATGTACTGCCGAACAAGACCCGTTTCTCCGACGAGCGGATGACGCTGCTGGAGAGTTGGGGGGAACCGCGTCTTCTGCTGCGCCGGGATCCGGTCAAGGTCTCGCTCAAGCTGGATCCCGGCGTGCCGCCGACGGTCGACGCGCTGCGTTTCGACGGGAGCACGGCAGGAAGGGTGGCGTCGAAGTTTGAGAACGGCGTTCTCTCCTTTACGGCGGATCCCGGAGTGTTTCCCGGCGGCGTGATGGCGTACCTTCTCTCCCGCCGGTGAGCCGGGATCATTGCAACGGCGTTGATCCCTCCTGTGGCGTTGGTTTTTCCGAAGAATCTCCCTTCCTGCACATGGTTCAGATAAGTGAAGAGGGGATCGTACCGTGAGTCCGACAGTATAGTTGCACTGGTCGAAGCTCTTCAATGTGTTTTCCTGCGCAAAGTATATCCGCAATGAAATCGTTCTGCCTGGCGGCGGAGTGGTTGTATGCGCCGTGCAGAAAATTCCCTCGCAGGATCTCTGCGCGGATTTCAGGCTCTGCTGAGCCGGTTGGAACTGGAAAAATGATCGTGAGTCCGGCCTTCCGCCGCGAAGGCGGTGAGGTGGAAAGAACGCGGAATTTTGTTCCGGCCGGTTGAAAAGTTTCCGGGAAGATGCTATTGGTATTTTTGTGTACACGCTCTCCGCTGGAATCGGGGAGCATTTCAGAAACTGCAGGAAGGAGAAACTGGCTTATGCCGGATCTTTCTCTGGGAAAATTCTGCATTGTTGCAGGCTTCGGCAATGTCTTGGTGCGATGAGGCAGTGTCCGGAGCGTGGAATGAGTAAAATTCTCTTCATCGGCAGACCGCCGGCGGTGATACAGCACCGCCCGGGCGGTGCTTGCTGGTCGGCAGATGAGAAAGGCCGCGGACGGTGTTTCGTCTGCGGTTTTTGCTTTTTTGTCTTTGAAGAGAATCAGAATCATGCAACATTCAGAACAGAATTTCACGACCGGGAAAATCCCGGTACAGCTTTTTCATTTTTCCGTACCGCTTTTCTTTGCCAATGTACTGCAGGCGGCCTATCATCTGGTGGATATGATGGTGATCGGGTACTTTGTCGGCAGCTCCGGGCTGGCGGCGGTCGGCAACGCCTCCATGCTCTGTTTCATCATCAACAGTGTCGGCATCGGCATCACGCTGGGCGGCACTGTGGAGGTCGCCCGGGCTCGCGGCCGAGGGGATGTCGCGGCGGAACGGAACGCCGTCGGAGCGTTGTTCACCGTTACTGCCGCCGCCGCCCTGCCGGTGACGGCGGGCGGGCTTTGGTTCAGCCGGGCGGTTTTTCTCCGGATGGATATCCCGCCGGAAGCGCTTCCGGCAGCCTGCGAATATATGTACATTTTAAGTTGCGGAACTCTCTGTTCATTCGGCGGCAATGCGGTCTGCGCCCTGTTGCGCGGCCTGGGGGACTCCCGTCGGCCGCTGTTGTTCATCGCGGTGGCGGCGGTGGTCAACGTCGTACTGGATCTACTGCTGGTCGGGGCTGGGAAAATGGGAGTTGCCGGCGCGGCGTGGGCGACGGTGGCGGCGCAGGCCGCTGCCATGCTGACCGGAATCAGCTGGCTATGGCGACGGGGCTTTTTCCGCGGTTTTGACCGGCGGAGTCTCTTGCCGGAGCGGAAGATATTTCTGGGAATTCTGAAACCTGGAATTCCCAGTTCCCTGCAGATGATCGTGGTGAATGTTGCGTTCCTGCTGGTGACGGGAATGTTCAACCGTTTCGGCATGGCGGAGAGTGCGGCTGCCGCGGTCGGTCTCAAGGTCAGCACGCTGGCGGGGATGCCGAGCTGGGCGGTCGGACAGGCGGTGACCGCCATGGCCGCGCAAAATATGGGCGCGGGGAAAATCGCCCGGACGGCCCGGATCTGGCGGAACGGCATCGGGTTGGGGGTGCTGTTCACCGGAGTTGCCGTTCTGCTGATTCAGCTGACCGCCCGGCGGATCATCGGCTGTTTTGATACGTCGCCGGAGGTGGTGGAGTCCGGCGTGCTGTATCTGCGGATCTTCTGCTCATTCAGCGGATTCGCCTATGCGGTAATGTATATTTCCGACTCGTTTGCCACGGCGACGGGCGCACCGCTTCTGGCGCTGTGCAATGCGTTGCTGGAAGCGGTGGTCCTGCGGCTTCTGCTCTGTGGTCTGCTCGGATTTGTCTGCGGATACGGGTTTGCCGGCGTCTGCTGGGGAATGGCGCTTTCGACGTTGCCGCCGGCTCTGATTGGCCTCGCGTATTACCGCTTCGGCACCTGGCGCCGAAGCGGAAGGTGAAACGCAAACGGCAGAACAGCCTTCCCCGACTCAGAATGTGATCTCCGTGGTGCTTCCCGCCATCTCCCCATCCGGCAATGCGATGGTCCGGGTGACGCCGTCGAGCGTAAGGGTGATCCGGCGAAGTTCCGCGGTCGGATCCGCGGCAAACACCTTGCGCCCCGCAATCAGGAAGATTCCGGGCTGCCGGGTTTCGAACGGCCCGAGTTTCCCGGGGGCGTGAAAGATGGCGCCGATGGTGCCGTCGCTGAATTTCACCGCCTGACAGTTGTCATTGTTCGCGAGAATTTCAGTCCGGTTCCAGTTCGCCGTCTCTTCCGGTGTGGCGCCGGGGAGGATGGTGAACGCGTAGGAGGCGCTCTTCGGTCTGACACCGTGGGGAATTCGAAGTTCGAAGAGATCCCGCGTCTCCGGTTGCGGTGTCAGAAGGCCGCCGTTGAGAATGCGCCAGTCTCCGGTTCGTTTCCCGGTTTTCAGGGTGATATGTTCCCCGCGATACCCGATGCCGTCATGATGGAACCAGTTTTTCCCCTGCTTGATTTCTCCGTTGCGGAGACAGCAGTTGACGGTGGTGGCAACTTCATGCGGAACGGTGCCGCAGATGCCGGTCCCGAGCTGTAGAATGGCGTCCGTGTCGAAGAAATAGGCTTTTTTCGCCTTCACGCCGTCGAGATCCATGGTGAAGACCGCCGCGCCATGCGTGCCGTCGGTGACGCCGCCGACGAACTTCGTCTCGCCGAGCAGACGGGAGTCGCGGGTCGGACTGAGGGTCCAGCGCCTCTGGGTGTTCAGCGTGATGATCGGCGAGGCGGGGAGGGTGGTTCCCGGCAGGCGGGTCCAGTCCCAGCACGGCGTGATGTTTTCATACTCATTGCCGGAGCGCAGGATCAGGCAGCTGCCGTCGGAGAAGTAGCGCCCGAGCGCGTTGTCCCCGTTGGTGTCGTCTTCGATCGGCCGGACCCGAACCGAGTTCATGCGGACCGAGGCATACCATTGCGGACGGCGGTGCACCATGTAGTCGGAGTTCCAGAAGTGTCTGTTGCCGACGAGGGAATTGGTTTTGGTCTCATTGCGCTCCAGCACTTTCCGGTATGGAGCACTGCCGCCGGGATCGGCATTGCTCAGCTTCCGGAGTGCGGAAAGGGTGCGGTATCCTTTGGAACGGGCCGCGTTTCTGCCGAGTTGACGGCCGATGGCGAGGAGATCCATGTTGCCGTTCCAGAGCACCCACTGGAACCCGTCGAACGCGAGGTGGCGGATGACCTTCCATTGGTCGGCGGAGAACTGCCAGCGGGTGTCCTTCCAGAGATTGGACCAGTTGGCGACGTTGGCGAAGAATTCGCCGCCGTAGTTGCCGAACTGGATCTGCGGGCCGTGCTGATGGTAGCAGCCGTCGGCGCGAATCCCGCCGAACGCCCAGCGGGTCTTGTTGTGAACCGGGGCGGGCCGTACCTCTTCGGTGATGACTGCTGCGGCTTCGGCTGCCGCGGCAGGATCGCGCTCCACCAGTGCGCGGCGGAAGATGTTCTGGGCGATGAAGACCCGGTTGTTGCCGGTGTAGCGGGGCAGGAATTTTGCCTGGCGGCAGATCTTCAGTATGTTCTGCCGGAGCGGGTCATCGGGGAAAAGTTCCGGTGCAAGGAGCAGGATCTCCGTGAGATACTGTGGAATCGCCATGTCGTTCCACCACCAGTTGCCGCTTCGCGGCCGGTTTTCTCCCCACCAGTTCACCGCGTTGCGGAGCGCCCGGCCGAGCGCTTCGTCGTGGTGGAACTCATGACCGGCGGTACTCCAGGCCAGCGCGAACTCCAGGGCGTATTGGAGATGCCGGGCAACCTGCCAGCTGGAATTGTTCCGGTTGGAGTAGTCGATGTCACGGAAGGTGCCGTCGGCATTCTGCTGTGCGAGCCGACGGCGGATTGTGTCAGGCCGGACCCGGCTTTTCTGCAATTCGGCGCGCATTCGGGATTGTACCAGATCGAACTCCTTTTCCTGTTCCGGAGAAAGCGGCTGAGGCTTCTCGACATGGCCGGGCAGCGTGATGCGGAAACTGTCGAGATCGAATTCCACTTCCCCGGAACTTTCCTGCAGGCCGAGCCGGAACCGGCCGTTGTGCGCTCCCGGCGGAATCAGAACACACGCCGCTGTCGGACGCCAGTCGAACGTTCCATAAAACGCCGGTTCGCCGGTGTCGTAATAGTTTTTTTTCCCGTTGCGATCCTGATAGAACAGCATCACTTTGATGCCGTTGTAACTGTGGAGCGGCCGACTGATGTTTTTCCCCCGCATCCGGATGGAGAACATCAGCTCCTCTCCCGCGAAGGGAGCGAGGTTTATATTGAAGAAGGCGCAGTTTTTATTGGCGATATCCGGTGCGTTCTCCGGCACCCGGACCTGCAGAATTTTTCTGCCGTCCCGGCGGATGATGCGGGCATATCTGGTTTGTTCCCAGTCGATTTTTCCTTCGTCGATGCCCGCCGGCCGTGCCGCGGCCGTCGACAGAACCGCTCCCAGAAGCGCCGGCAGTATGAAAAGAATACGTTTGTACATGAGCGTTTCCTCTGAGGTTATCTCGGAATGCCGTCGAGGCCGAGCACATAGGTGATCTTGTTGGAGGTGGCGGCGAGTCCCTCCTTTGTCAATCCTTCGACATGGGCATCGATAAAGAGCGCATTGGTTTTGTTGGAATGGCGGAGCATCAGGGCGCTGGTTGTTTGCAGTTCGTTATGCTTGAATGTTTTAGGGGAAAGCATCTGCTGGCATTGCGGGTCGGTATAGTAATAGCCGGTGTCCGCCACGATCAGCGTGGTGGATGGGCGGCGGGCGGCGGCGATGAAGTGGTACTTCCTGATTTCATCCAGCCGGACCGGCACTGTGGCGCCGATCTCATTTTTCACGGTGTCGCCGGACCCCCAGTTTGAGGAGAACATGTATTCCACAATGCCGTAAGCGTAGTTGCTTTTGGGTGGTTGCTCCTTGACGGTGGGGCACTGGGTGACACTCTCCGAGGAGAGGTAACCGGTGAATCCGTACGCGGCGAAACTATTCTGCTGACCGTTTCCGCTGGAATAATATTTCCAGCCGAGCAGAGCGTTGTTCCATGCGACTGAAGTGTTGTCTCCTTCGGCAAGTCTTGTTTCTTTGACGACATATCCTCTGGCGTCGTTGGCGTACTGCTGCATGCCGATTCCGGTCTGCTTCAAATTGGAGACGCATTGGATTTCCCGGGCTCTCTCCCGCGCTTTGTTCAATGCAGGAAGCAACATTGCCGCCAGAACAGCGATGATTGCAATCACAACTAGAAGTTCTATCAATGTAAACCATGAACGTTGGAAACTGTATGTGCGGAAACGTCTGTCGGGCCGATATGCCATGATTTCTTCCTCCCTGGTTGGTTTGGGCATCAGATTGCTTTTCGGGACCTTTGTCTTGTTTATAATAGTATAGCATAATCGAGTGACTGTGTCAATAGGAG
>NZ_DBEXAY010000110.1:0-12488 GCF_048170485.1 Victivallis sp.
GCAAAAAACCATATCAGCGGTCGAGCTGGAAGAGCGCGAAGCGCGGGAACTCCGGCAACCGCAGAGAAACGCCGCCCGGAACCGGTTCGGCGCTCCCCTCCCCCGCGGCCAGACGCCAGTGCCGACCCTCCGCTTCGGGGAAGTGCGTGAGAGCGAATTCCCCCGCCTCCGGCGCCCCCAGCTCCCGGAAGGCGATCAGCCAGCCGCCGGTGGAAACCAGTCCGGTCAGCGCCTTCCCGTCCGGCGCCGCGCCGACCGGATAGATTTCGCCGCCCAGAATCGTGTCGCGATGACGCCGCCACAGCTCCAGCAACGGACGAATCCGGCCGCAAATCTCCTCCGGCACCGTCGACGGCGCAAACCAGAGCAGTGGATTGGCGAAAAGCGCAATCGCCGCCCAGTATTCGACCGGATAGAGATCCGGCTGCGGCATGCCTTTCTTTTCGTAGAAGGAGCGGCGGATGTCCGACGGGCTCGGAATCTCCACCTGCAGCAGCTGCGGACGCATCACCCGCGCCAGCTGCCAGAGGCTCCGCAGCGTCTTCTCCGGATGGTACCCCAGCCCCCACTCGTGGCAGACGTAGCGGTTCTCGAGGAAAATGTTGCCGTACTCCACCATCCGGAAGTATCCGGGCCGCTGCCCGGCGGTGGTGTCGAGGTTGAAGTAGACCCGCCCGCCGGTCGCCTCGCGCACCGAACGAAGCAGTGCCTCCAGATTGCGCTCCGCCTCGCAAGTGCGGATCTTCACGCCGTCGATCTTGAAGAAGCGGAAGTTCCACCTCCGATGGAAATCGAGCAGAAATTCCCGGAACTCCTCCCAGTCGCGGAACTCCACGTTGCTCGACGGCGCACACCAGAGCGCCAGCTCCACTCCGGACTGCTCCGCCACCGGCAGAAGACCGGCAAAGGTGCCGTGCAGCCGCTCTTCGGAGATCTTCCAGAACGCCGGGGTCAGATGCTCGTTGACGTTGATCAGCCGCCCCAGCCCCTCCCCCTGCTGCCAGGTGTCGTCGATCTGGTAGCATTCGGCTCCGCAGACGGCGGCGGCGGCGATCTCACGGCGCAGGAACTCCTCGCCGACCAGCTCGCGGAACCGGCCGCACCCCCACGGGTTGACCATCGCCACATGGGTTTCCGGCGCAGTCGGGAACCGCCCCCGCAGGTAGGCTTTGAGGCGGCAGTCGCGCTCGACTTCGTCGGCGGCAAGGATCGTCACACTGCGGCCGGATTCGATCTCCACGCCGGGTGACAGCTCCCACGGCGCCGCGTTCCACACGCAGGAGCGGAGCCGCCGGTCACGCACCTCGAAATCGAACTCCGCCCAGTCGCGCCGCTCACTGCTCGGTGAGCTCTCCTGCAGAACCAGCACGCCGGCTCCCGTTTCCTTGCGACACCAGAGCAGATTGCCGCGGAAGAACTCCTCGCCGGGCAACGCCGGGTGATCGAGCAGAAGATCGTCGTGAACATCGGTCCGGGCAACCGGTTCCAGCGAACGCTCCGGCGCGAAGCCGGGCGCGAGCCGGAATCCATCCACCGCGCCGGAACGCTGTTCCACCGGCAGAAAATCGTTGGCGGCACGCATCTCATCGCGGTACGACCAGTAGAGGTTCGGCATCACCCGGCTCAGAATCGCGGCCCGCACACCGACCGCCGGAACTCCCGGATAGAGAAAGTAGGTCAGCCGGAACCGCACCTGCTGAACCGGTTCGAAGAGCGTCACCTCCGCCTCCAGATGGGCCGCCTCCGCCCAGCCTGCCGGAACACACTTCGCCGTAACCTCTTGCCGCTGAAAGACGATGTCGTACGCTCCGGGCGTCGTGATTCCGGCGAACGAGAGGTCACTGCCCGGCTCCTCCGGGTCGGCGAATTCCAGATCAAGGTCGGTCCGCCGGAATGAAACCGTTTCCGGACAGCCTTTGAAAAAATCGACGGTTCGTGAAACAAGAGAATTCTCCAGCACCAGTCTGCGGCCGTCGAACCGGATGACGGCATCCATAAGTTCGGCAAGGATTTTCTCCGACATCATCTGCTCCTTTTTCGTTGAATCAAACATGAATTTTTCCCAATATACACGCCGCCCGGAGCGATTGCAAGAGTCCGGCGGAGATTTGACTTTTCCCGCCCGGCGTGTATGGTAAAAGGCAAACAAACGAAAGGATGCATCATGAAAAAATCGACCCTTTTTCATTCGGCGGCCGCCGCCGCATTCGCCGCATTTCTGCTTCTCCCCGGCTGCGGAACCGGCGGTGACGCCCCGGAGTATCCCCTGAACAACACCAGCTGGGTGCTCGATCTCTACACACTGCCGGAACCACCGGACCCCGCCTCGCGCCCGCTGCGGCCGATCACACTGCTGATCAACGAGGAGAACCGCACCTCCGGCAATGCGGGAGTCAACCGCTACACCGGCACCGCCACCATCGATCTCGATGCGGGAAAAGTGCAGTTCGGCCCGCAGGCAACCACCCGCATGGCCGGCCCCGGTTTGAAGAGCGAACGCACCTATCTGGATGCGCTCGCCGCCGCCAGATCCTTCCGGATCGACGGCAGAATTCTCACGCTGTTCAGCGAGGACGGTACGCCGCTGGCGAAATTCATCGCGCACACGTCTGACGCGACCTGCAATCCGGCCTCTTCGCAGAAGTGAGACGGATTCTGATCGTCGGCTGCTGCGGCGCCGGAAAAACCACCCTTGCGAACGAGCTGTCAAAGCGGCTCAATCTGCCGGTCGTCCACCTCGACCGGCTCTGGTGGAATCCCGGCTGGATCGAATCCACTCCGGAAGAGTTCGACGCCCGGCTTGCCGCGGAACTCCTCCGCGAATGCTGGATCATCGACGGGAACTACAAGCGCACCCTCGCCGAACGGCTGAGGTACGCCGATACCGTCCTCCTCCTCGCCTATTCGCGCACCCGGTGCCTGTGGCAGATCTTCCGGCGGCTCCGTGAATTCCACGGGCGAACCCGCCCGGACCTCGCCGACGGCTGTCCGGAACGGATCGACGGGGAGTTTCTCCGCTTCGTCTGGAACTTCAACCGCCGTGTCCTGCCGGAAGTCCGGCAGATTCTCGCACAGCGCCCCGCCGGATGCACACTCCGCGAATTCCGTACTCCGGCGGAGACGGAACGTTTTCTCTCCTCCCTGCCCCCGGCACGCTGAAACCGGAATACAAAAAGCCCGCCGGAAGGCGGAATCCGAAGAGTTCCACCACTCCGGCGGGCGGGAGGGTCAGCGGTTTTTCTTCAACCCGATGTCGAAGTTGAGCAGCAGCGCAGTGCGCGCCGCGATGTTGTCCAGCCGGTCGGTCACCTGCCGGAGCACGCCGACCAGCGCGATGAAGATCACGCCGGTTTCGGCGGTGCAGTCCCCCTTGCTCAGATGCTCGAGATGGGAATCCTCGAGCTTCGCCGCCTGCCGCCGGATCTCCTCGGCGCGACGGCGGGCGGAGTCGGCCCGTTCCGGAGAAATCTCATCCAGAGCGGCGAGCACATCCTGCGCCATCGCCTCGATCGACGCGAAAAACTGCCGCAACTCCTTCTCCGGTTTGCGCCCGAACTTCTCATGGAACCCGGCCAGCCGGTCCGCCTGATTGATGACGCCCGACGCATAATCGGCGAGCCGCTCCGCATCGTTGGTGCAGTGAAGCAGTACCGGCAGCGCCTGCGCCTCCTGCGAGGAGAGCGTGTGCTGCATCAACGCGGTCAAGTAAGCGGTGATCTCCTCCTGCATCTTGTCTACCTTGTGTTCCCGGCGCGTCCACTCCGCGCGGCGCGTGGTGTCGATCCGCCCCTCGAAGATGCCGTCGGCCATGGTCTTTGAAACCAGATTCCACGCGCCGCGGGTCATCGTGCGGAGCTGGAAGAGCGCCTGCTGCAACGCCACCGGCGGATTTTCCAGCAGATAGGGATCCAGCTTGGTGTACTTCACCTTCTTCTTCCGGACCGGAATCAGCTTTTCGCAGAGGTGCGCCATCTGCGTCACGAAAGGCAGCAGAATCAGCGCGGTCAGCACATTGAACAAGGTGTGCGCGTTGGCGATGTGGCGCGGCACATTCTGCGCCACCGCCGCGAAGGCGTCGCCCGGCGTGATCCAGTCAACCAACTGGAAGAATGCCGGAATGCCGCTTTCCCCCAACGGAACGTAGAAGAAGATCACCATCACCGTCGTGCCGAAGACGTTGAACAGCGTGTGCGCCAGCGCCGCCTGCTTCGCCACCCGGTTCGCCGGAATCGCCGCCAGCTGTGCGGTCACCGTCGTACCGATGTTGGCGCCGAGCACCAGCGGCATCGCGGTGTAGAGGTTGATCAGCCCGCCCGCGCCGAGCGCGATGATGATGCCGGTCGAAGCCGAACTCGACTGAATGATCATCGTCACCACCAGCCCGATCAGGAGCGCCCCCAGCACCGCGCCGAACGGCATCACCCCGTCGACCGGCGTGCAGTCGAACCGTTCGAAGAGCCGGATGACCGACGGGAACGACCCGATCGAGGTGAGTTCTTCACTCATGATCGACATGCCGAAGAAGAGGAAGCCGAATCCGAGCACGGTTTCCCCGATGCCGCGGATGCCGCGCCAGGTGATGAAGTAGAGCAGCAGTCCGGCGATGATCGCAGGCATCGCCAGCGCCCCCACATCGAAGGAGACGATCTGCGCGGTCACCGTCGTACCGATGTTGGTGCCGAAGATGATTCCGATCGCCTGCGAGAGGTTCAGCAACCCGGCGTTGATGAAGCCGATCACCATCACCGTACTTGCGCTGGAGGATTGAATCACCGCGGTCACCCCCGCCCCGGCGAGCAGCGCCACCACCCGGTTGCGGGAGAAGAAGCGCAGAATGCTCTTCATCCGCTCGCCGGCGACCTTCTGCAAACCGTCGCTCATCATCTGCATGCCCCAGACGAAGATCGCCAGCCCGGCAAAGGCATTCAGCATCAGCATCCAGAAGTTCATGCCGAGCACTTCGACCGAAATGCCGCGCGAGAGCAGACCGCCGTCAGTGTCGGCGGGTTTGACGTCGATCCGGTAGCTTCCGGTACCGCCGTTGAGCATCACGCCGGTGCTGGCGACGCCGTTTTCATCGGTTTCCGCCACCGGCGAGGTCAGTTGGGCCGAACCATCCGCCGCAGGCTGGCGGACCAGATCGAAGAAGACCCGCCGCCCCGCCGCCGGACGGCCGTCGGTGCCGTAAAGCTGCACGGAAACCGGTTCCGGAAGCATCGCGCCGGCGGCCCCCTCCTGCCGGTTCCCGCGGACGGAAACACCGGAGATGAAACGGACCGTCACCGCGCGCTCCTCCGCGCCGACCGGGATGAGCCGGAGGTATTGATCCCCCACCTGCTTCCCCGCCCGGACCGGAATGCGGATGGTTCCGCCGGCGTCGCTCTCAAACTCGCTCTTCTCCAGAACCAGATCGGAATCCTGCTCCGGCACAGCGAGCAGTTTCACCCCCGCCGCCGGACGGCGGCTGCCGCTGCCGCCGAGCAGGCCGCGCTCCTGCGGCCCCTGCAGTTCGATCACCAGCGGTCCGGGGAACATCTCCCCGGGCCGTGCACAGCTCTCCGCGCCCCGCACGACATTGACCCGCTCCACCCGGACCGGGCTCTCGTCGCGACAGCCGGTGGAAAACACTCCCACGAGCGCGGCGGCGAAAAGAATTCCGGCCGCGCGCGTCCTCCAGCAGTTTCTGAAACGTCTCATTTATCGATGATTCACTCCTATTTTGCGATGCCACGCCACCACCATCGGACTGGCCAGAAAGACCGACGAATAGGTTCCGATGACGATGCCCAGCATCATGACTAATACGAAATCGTTGATGACAATGCCGCCGAAGCAGAACATCACCGCCACCACCAGGAAGGTGGTCACGCTGGTGAGCAGCGTCCGGCTGAGCGTCCGATTGATCGCGGCGTCGATCAAAGTGTGAAAGTTTTCTCCCGGGTAAAGTTTCGCATCCTCGCGGATCCGGTCGAAGATCACGATGGTGTCGTTGATCGAATAGCCGATGATCGTCAGCAATGCCGCGACGACCGGCAGCGACAGTTCGCGCCCCATCAGGATGAAGATGCCGAGCGAAACGATCACGTCGTGCACCAGTGCGATGGTGCCCGCCGCCGCGAAGGTAAGTTCAAACCGTAGCGTCACGTAGATGCTCATGCCGATCAAAGCCAGCACAATCGCCAGAACCGAACTCTTCGTCGCCTCCAGCCCGACCAGTCCGCCGACGGTGGTCGCTTCGCCGTTGGCGAGCTTGAGCTGCGGGAACGCCTGCATGAGCATCCGGCTCACCCGGTCGTTCAGGCCGAAGGCGGCCTCCCCTTCCGTCCCCGCCTCCGCCGAACGGTCGCGGATCAGGATCTCCAGCTTGCGGTTGTCCCCCGCCGACGGATTCGACTTGTAGCCGACCCGGACGTTGGAGTCGATGGGCGAAAGCACCTTCTCAATCTCTCCGACCGGAACCTGCTCGGCATAGGAGTAGCTCAGCCGGGTGCCGCCGGTGAAGTCGACGCCGAGCATCCGCTCGCCCTTGACCGCAAAGAGCAGAATGCTCCCCGCCACCAGCACGCCGGAGCAGAGAAACGCCCACTTCGCCTGCTTCAGGAACTGAAAATGCGGATGCGAAAAGACGTGGCACATCCGCAGCGTCTTCCAGTGGAAGAAACGGAGCATGTAGTCGAAGATCAGCCGGGTCATGAACACCGCAGTGAAGAGACTCGCCAGAAGTCCGATCGCCAGACTTACCGCGAACCCTTTCACCGGCCCGTTGCCGAAGTACATCAGAATCACCGCGCAGAGCAGTGTGGTCAAATTGCCGTCCAGCACGGCGGAGAAGGCCTTTTCATACCCGAGATTGACCGCGCTGGCCAATGTCTTGCCGGCATTCAGCTCCTCGCGGATGCGTTCGAAGACCAGCACGTTGGCGTCGACCGCCATGCCGAGGGTGAGGATGATTCCGGCGATGCCGGGCATGGTCATCGTCGCACCGAACGCGGCCATCGCACCGAGGATGAGCACCACGTTGACCGCCAGCGCCGCCACCGCGATCACCCCCGCCCGGAAGTAGTAGATGCACATGAAAGCCGTGAGCAGCACCATCGCGAGGATTCCGGCGAAGATGCCGTTGTTCACGTTGTCCGCGCCGAGCGACGGAGCGGTGTCGAAGACCGCGTTGACCTTGATCTGGAAGGGGAAACTTCCGCTGGTCAGGGCGTCGGCGATATTCTGGGCCTCCTCGTTGGAGAAACGGCCGGAGATCTCCGCACTGCCGCCGGTGATGCTCCCCTGGATCACCGGAGCACAGTAGAGTTCACCGTCGAGCACGATCGCCAGCCGCCGGCCGATGTTCCGGCTGGTCACTTCGCCGAACCGCCGTGCACCGGCGGAGTTGAAGAGGAGCGAAATCTTGGTCTGACCGAACTGGTCGCGCACCGGGCGCGCCTCGGCGATCGAACGGCCGTCCATCTCAGGCCGCCGGGCGATCAGAAGATATTCGGTCACGGCGCCGCGTTCGTCGCGGGCGGCCATCACCTCGTATCCGGGCGGCGGCATGAACGCTTCCGGATGAGCCGGGTCGTAGCTCCGCATCAGGGTGTCGTTCTCCGGATGAACCAGCCGGAACGCTAGTTTGCAGCTCATCCGGATCAGATCGAGCAGTTTATCCTTCTCGTCGCGCGAGACGATCGGCGCCTTGAGCGAAACCGCCCGGCTGCCGAACGGGGTGATCTCCGACTCGAAGATGTTCTGCGTTTCGAGCCGCTTGCGGAGCGTTTCAATCGCCTGGTCGCGGTAGCGGTTGAATTCGGACTCCATGCGCGCCTCCATCTCGGCGCGGTCCTTCGCACCGCCCTCCGCCGCGAAACCGGCGAGCAGTTCCCGGTCGGGAATCAGCTCCAGCACGAATTCGACGCCGCCGTTGAGGTCGAGTCCGAGGCGGATGGAACCGGCCGCCTCCTTGCGGACCAGCGCGATCACGTCGGCGTTTCCGGCGAGGTTGCTCCCCTTGACCAGCGGCACAAGATCCACCTTCGCGTTGCCGGCGGCCTCCAGCAGAGCAACCGCCTGGTTGAGATCAGGGCGCTGCTGTTGCAGTTTGCGGGCCTCTTCGACCAGCCCGGCCGCGACCGGGTCGTCGGCGTTTTTCAGCGTTTTGCGGAATGTTTCATAAAAATCGCGCGGCGTCAACGGGTGGATCGACAGTGCGAAGATCGCAATCACCGCGACGATGACAAAGGTTCTCAGTTTCAGAAATTTTCCTTCCATGACAGTTGCCTTCTTTGCATGGCGGCGGAGAGGAGCACACGGAAAAGGTGCAATTGGGAATTACTCCGCCCGGATTGTCTACCAGAAGAGACGGCGGCGCAGTTGCGCCCGGCAGGGAGATGCGCGGCAACGGGAACGGCTCCGCACCTTCTGCGAAGCTGTCCAAAGAAGAAAGAAAGAGCGGTGATTCCACCCGGATTTCGCCGCCGCGCTCACGCGCAGGGGCCGGCCCGGGCCTCGATAACGGCCGCCAGCCGCACCGGACAGGGGGAAACCCCTTCGACGACACCGCGGAATCCGGCACGACGACCGGCGTCAAACCGCAGAAACCGGCAAACCGCCGGGCAATCCCCGCAGAAGCGGGCCGGATGAAGGCGGGACTGGTGCTGCGAACGCAGCTGAAGCCCGGCAACCCCGGAGAGATCCGGCAGCCGGGAGTGGAACTCCCAGTGGTCATTGAGCGGCTCCCCGGAGAGCGGGAGAAACGCGGCGACTTCGGCGGCAACCGGTTCCGTCACAGTAGCGGAGGAACGTTCCGCCACCGCGTTGTCAGCATCGCCCGCGGCCGCGAGAAACAGGGCAACAAGCGTGAAAAGGGTAAAGAGAATATACTTCTTCACTGCCGTCGTCGCCCCCGGTGGAATTTGAAAGAATCCGCTTCCATTCTGTATCTATAAATAATATACCTCCTGTCCGTCGTTTTTTCAACCGGCGGACAGGAGGCAGGAGAGATTCGGACGAACCGAACGCCGTGGATCAGCGGAAGAAACGCGGGTCGATCTCGCTCCGGAGCGCCTCGAAAAGTTCATCGGTCATCGCCTGAATCTCATCGAGACCGAGCTTCGACTGCGTGTTCGGGTCGGCGGCGATCGCGTGGAAGATCGCCCGGCGGTCGCAATTGAGCGCCCCCTGCGCCCCCATGAGCTGGACGTTGATCATGCCGCGGTTGAGACAGGCGAGCTGCTCGGGGTAGTTTTCGATCCGGCAAGGGAAGATGCCGCCGCCGTTGACCAGGCAGGGGACCTCGACGGAGCACTCCGGCGGGAGCGACGGCATCAGCCCATGGTTCATCACGTTGAGGTTGGCGGTGAACGAATGGTTCTTCTCGATCGCCGCGATCACCTGCACGCCGTATTCGGCGCTCGGCGTAAGGTCGATCTCCTTGGTTCCGGCGAGGTAGGCCTTGAGGTCGTTCTCGTTGCGGACCTGAAGCCCTTTGCAGAGGACAACCGACGCCCCGGAAACGCCGGAACTCATCGTATTCCAGTCAAGCCCGTCCTCGATCTTCGGGAAGTCGTTGCTGCAGAACTTGTCAATGAGATCCTGACGCTTGCGGATGTAGGGGATGTATTCGCTGCCGTGGCCGCTCGACTCGGTCGGGAAGTAGCCGAAGTGGCGGAAGATTTCAAACCGCACTTTGTCGCGCTTGTAGATCTCCGGAACGTCGAGGCACTTCTTCAACTCCGGATAGAGGTCGCGCCCGTCGGCTTCCAGCTTGAGCATGAACGCCTGATGGTTGACTCCGGCGGCGAAGAAGTGCAGTTTCTCATACGGCACCTTGAGCCAGTCGGCAATCTGTTTCGAGGTGTGCTGGACGCTGTGGCAGAGACCGATCACTTTGACCGTCTTCGCCCGGCGGGAGAGCGCGATGGTGTTCATCGACATCGGGTTGACGTAGTTGAGCAGATAGGCGCCGGGGCACTCCTCCTCCATCACATCGAGCACTTCAAAGAGGTCGCGCAGCGTGCGCAGCCCGCGGAAGACGCCGCCGGGCCCGAGAGTGTCGGAAACCACCTGATCGACTCCGTACTTCATCGGGATGCTGTACTCCAGCTCCTGATGGTGGATCGTGCCGCAGCGGAAGATGGTGATGACGTAGTCCGCGCCGCGGACCGCCTGCCGCAGATCGGTGGTGGTTTCCGGATGGAATTCGACACCGATTTTTTTGGCGATCAACCCGCCGATGGTGGCGGCGTGGGCGAGCCGCCCGGCATCGATGTCCATCAAAGTAAGCTGATAATGACGCAGCTCTTCATCCAGCAGAATGTCCTTCATGAAATTCTGCGAAAAAATCACGCCGCCGGCTCCGACAAGAACGATCTTCGACATGCTGTCACTCCTTTTTCTTGCATTTCTGAATTGCATTTTTGCGGTGCTGTGTTATACTATATCTCATAGAACATCAAGTTGACAATAAAAATTTTGCGTTAAAAATAGCACTTTTGGAGCAAAAGATATGCCGGAGCGGAAACGACATCCCGGCCGGATGGGAGTCCATCGGGCGGACCCCAACACCCTGCAGAACATTCCACTGCCGATCTACCCGCGTTCCCTCGGGAACTTTCTGGTGCCGGGCGATTACGTCGAGCTGGTTCCAGCCGGGACAAAGAACTTCGTGCAGTTCTTCTGGTGCGTCGACGGCGAAGGGGAGTTTGAACTTGAAGGCACGCCGGTAACGGTGCGCGCCGGCGACTGCTTCTACCATCTGCCGATGGAACCGCACGTTCACCGCGCCCATTCGAATCTGTGGGAGTACCGCTGGGTCGCGTTCGACGGGCCGTTCGCGCGGGAGTTCATGCTCTCCTACCAGTACCCGCGCGCCGCGTTCCACGCCGGAGCCTGCCCGCACGAGCTCTTCCTCGAGCTGGAAACCTGGATGCGCGAAATGAGTCCCTACAGCTGGCGGCAGATGGTGGCGATCATCTGCGCCCTCCTCGCCCGCGCGGGCGGCAGGAACGACGACACCACCCGGGAGGGACGGGTGGTCAACGAGGCAATCCGCGTCTGCCGGGAGCGTTTCTCCGACCCGGATCTCAACGTCAACCGCCTCGCCGACGAACTGGCGATGGACCGTTCCACCCTGCGCCGCATCTTCAAACAGAAAATGTGCATGACCCCGTCGGACTATCTGGCGAAACTGCGGATTCAGCACGCCCTTTCGCTGCTGGAGCAGACCCGGCTGCCGCTTGCAGAGGTGGCGGACCGCTCCGGATTTTCCGACGTCAGCTACTTCTGCCGGGTGATTCGCCGCGCCGTCGGCGTCAGTCCCGGCAGTTTCCGGGCCCATTGACGGTACCGGTCTTCCCCTGATAAAAAAAAGAGAAAAAAATCGCAGCACCGCCTTGTATTCCGAAAAAACCGTCACTATATTACCTTAAAAATAAATAAGACGAGGAGTGCACATGGCGCGGAAAACGATTTTCCATTCCCTTCTCGGAGAGCTCGAGCAGCGCATCGGCCGCCTGCCGGCGGGCACCATCCTCCCGGCGGAGCAGACGCTCGCCGACGAGTACGGCGTGAGCAAGCCGACATTGCGGCGGGCGCTCGCGGAGCTCGCAGAGCACGGCCTCATCGCCAAGGAGAACGGCATCGGCAGCGTGGTCATCGGCGCGAGAAGCGCCATGCGGCGTGAACTCATCTTTTTGTGCAACAACCTCAACTTCTACTCCACCACCCTCTCGACTTTCGCCGCCAGAGTGCGGCAGGAGAACTATTTTCTCTCCATCGTGCCGCTCGACGGAGACGCCTTCACCCAGGAGCAGATCATCCGGACCGCCATCGAGCAATCCCCTTACGGCATCGCGGTTTCCGCCGACCAGACCCACAACGATCTGCCGATCTACCGGGAGCTGGCCTCCGGCCCCATTCCCACCGTGTTCCTCTGCCGGCTGCCCGGCGGCGTGGAGAGCGGTTCCCTGGCCATCATCGACAACCGGCGGGAGTTCTGCCGGATCGTCCAGCACCTCTATCGCGAAGGGTGCCGCAGATTCGCCTTCTTCACCGATATCCCGCCTTCGGTCGAGGTGGTGCAGGAGCGTTTTGCCGGCTTCCTCGACGGCATGCGCCGCTGTCGGCTGAAGCCGCAGGAAACTCTGCTCTGCCTCCACCCGGAACAGCAACAGGAGTTCCTGCTCCGCTTCACCGGCCCCGGCGCCCCCGACGCAGTCTGCTGCCACAACGACCGGAGCGCGCTGGAACTTATGAAGCTATTAAGAATCAGAGGAATCGACTATTCCAAAATCCGCTTCACCGGATACGACAACCTCTCACTGCTGCGCTTTCTCCCTCAGAAACTGCTCACCGCGGAACTGCCGCTCGCCGAACTGGGCAAGGCCGCGGCGGAAATCCTTCTGCGCCAGATCGAAAATCGAAGTTTCAAGCCGGTCTGCAAACGGCTTCCCGCAAGAATCAAGGAGAGTTAAGGCACTTTTTTACCGCAACCTTTAAAA
>NZ_DBEXAY010000111.1:0-9520 GCF_048170485.1 Victivallis sp.
CCCGGAACTCGCCTCGTATCCGGACCTCTTCGAAATCATCGCCGGGTGCGACACCGCCCCCGACCGTCTTCTTGACCTGCCCCCCGCCGCGGCGGGCATCCGCACTTTCGCCACACTCCCGGAGCTGCTCGCCGACCCGGAGGTGGAACTCGTCACCATCGCCACCCGCAATGCAGACCACACGCCGCAGGCGATCGAGGCGCTGGAGGCGGGGAAATACGTGGTCATTGAAAAACCGATTGCGGTGAGCGTCGAGCAAGTCATGCGCCTCAAAGAGGCCTCCGAACGGTATCCGGGGAAGCTCTTTCTGCGGTTCAACCGCCGCTACGAGCCGGAATTCAACCACATCCGGCGCATTCTTTCGCGAGGCATTCTCGGCAGAATCACCATGATCAAGCTGTACCGCCACCCCATCTACTGCCGCCGGCGGGACTGGCAGACACTGAATCGCTTCTGCGGCGGAATGCTGAACAACTGGGGCCCGCACATTCTCGATCAGGCGCTCCAGCTGCTCGGTTCGCCGGTGGTCGATGTGTGGAGCAACCTTCAGCACAACTTCTCCGCCGGGGACGCCGACGATCAGATCAAGATCCTGCTGAAAGCGGCAAACGGCTGCGTTGCGGATATCGAAATCTCCTCGACCTGCGCTCTGCCGGGCAATCTCTACGAGGTCTGGGGGGACCGCGGCGCGCTGACGGTGCCGAACGAAGGCAAAGTATTGCGCCTCAAATACCTGAAGGAAGGTTTTCAGCTTCCGGAAATCCACGCCGAAACGGGGAATTATCCGCTGTTCTACGGCAACCAGGAGCCTCTGGAACTGATTTGCGAGGAGATTCCGGTCGAAGCGGGGCGCGGTCACACCCTGCAGAAGGGCGCGCGAAAGGAGTCCGGCGTCGGCACGCAGGCGACCGGTTATTACTCGCAGGACACGATGTGGCTGGATGTCTATGACGCCATCCGCAACGGAATCACCTACCCGATTACGATGGAGGATGGCGTCAACGTGGTCAAGCTCACCGAACTCATCCACCGGCAGAACTCTCTGCCGATCGGCGGCTGAAGGAAAATATCGAAACGGCAGTCAAGGCTTCTGGCAGTAGAGGCCATCGAAACCTGCCGGAACAATCAGGCGATTCCGATAAAAAACCACCCGGTCCGGCGTTCCCGGCAGAAAATCAAAGCTTTTTTTCCATTGCGGAGTTTCCGGGTTCGTGACATCGAACAACGTCACCTTCCCTTTGCTTCGATGGGAGAAAGCCAGCAACGAACCACCGTTCCAGGAGGGAAGCCCTTCCATGCCGGGCGGTGCAGGAAACTTCTGTGAAAATTCATCGGATCCAAACTTCTCCGGAGAAAAGAGATAAAACTGTTTTCCAGACGGCATCAGAAACTGTTTCCCGACGGCCGTCACTCCGTCAAACTGGTTGAACCGAAGAGCCGGATTGCCGCGCAGTTTCCTCCCTCCCGTTTCCTCCAGCCGATACCAGGAAAGCCCTGCACCGTGAGAATTCACAGCAATAAGCCCCTCCAGCTCCTTTTCCGGAAATGAATCGATATAGAGAATGCGGCGTTCATGGCTTGGATCCAGCATCCGGGGGCGCGCCGGATCACGCAGATCAATGAAATCAATCCGATTGCCACCGCCGCTGACTGCCGCAAGTGTTCCATTCCGGTAGAGGTGGAGTATCTGCGTGGGGAAAGAACTTTTCATCTGCCCGAGCAACACGGGCAGTTTCCCCTTCTGAATCCGCCACATGGAGAGTTTTTTCTCCTCCGCCGCCACCAGAAGAGTTCCGCATATCGAAACATCGTAGATCCTGTTTTCAGAAATGGTTGCAATTTTTTTCCACCCCTTGCCATCCTCTCCCCAGATCTGAAGTCCGGCAGAGGACGCCGCAACGTAAAGCAACTGACCGTCGGTCGCGACCCGGCGCACCATCCCCCCGCAGTCGTAGTGAAGAAAGCCGGGAACCTCCTTCACCGCGGATGTTACCTCGCTTCTTCCCAGTTCCTCCCGGGCGGGAACGGGAGCGCAACCGGGCAGTTCCACCACAAAAAGTCCGCTCTGATTTCCGGCGACATACAGCCGGTCGTTTGCCGGAACTACGGAACCGACACAATCTGGGAGCAGAAAGTGTTTCCCGTCACCTGCCAACTTCAAGGAAAGGACCTTTGACGCATCCATCAGGGAATTGTCAAAAATGTTCTTTCTCACCCGGACCGGCGGCAGTTGAAACTGTGCTACAATCCGGGGATTGCGGGGATCGGCCGCCTCCACCAGAAAGAGCCCGTTGTGCGTATCGGCAACCGCGATCATTCCGCCCGCCGGCCAGACGGACCAGAAGTCGTTGCCGAGAGCGAAGAAACGTGGAAAATGAACGCCCCCGAGACGAACCGCCTTCCGGGGATCGGAAACATCAAATATCTCCATTCCATGACCATTGCCAAACCGCTCGGCCGCCGATCCCTGTCTGGAATGGTGTCCGGTGGCCGCATAAAGCAGATTGCCGTGGAGATAAACTCCGTCGCCATATCCCTGCAGGGGAACATAGCTGATCTCTTCCGGAGCGGCGGGATTGCGGACATCCAGCAACTGAACCCGGGAGTGCCCCCAGTCCCCCACGGCCAGCAGATTTCCGCGACAGAAGATGGACTGCGCCTCCACCTTGCCATTTCGAAACAATGTAATATGTTTGGGAGCAGCAGGATTCGTAATATCAAAGATCTGTACGCCATAATACCGCAGAGCCACAAACAGAAGATTGCCTGAAACATCCACACCGGTAGCCAGTTCCGCCGTGTCGAAATTCCCGACCAGCTTCGGGGCGACAGGATTTCGAAGATTCACAATCCACAATCCCTGGTTTCGTGCGGTGATATACGCATACCCCCGATGTACCGCCATCTGACGGCACACCCAGGGCAACCCCTTCACCTCCGCTGCAAGTTGTGGTTTCATCGGATTCCGCCGGAGGTCGAATACCTGAAGCCGTCCCTTGCCGGCAAGATAGAGACAGCTGCCATCTCCGCACAAAGCGTTTCCTCCGACACTGCCAGGGACATGGACGCCGACGAGCTGACGAACTCCCGCCGCCGGACTTCCCGCCACCGGCAATTCTCCACGACAAAGGAGCGCCGGCAGCAGCCCCAGCAACCCCATAATCCACAATGATCTTCCCATATCATGCTCCATTTTCACCGATCAGAAAACTGTGTGATCAAACCGTCTACTCTTTGCTGCAGCTGCAAGATTCTTCACCGCGTCAACGGTTCAGCAGCTGATAGTCATCATTGAAATGTCTTCCATACCGCAGTGTATTCACATTGCCGCCGAGGAACAGAAAATTCGCCCGGTTCCGGTGATGATTCCAGGCGGGAGCTCCCGTAGCGGCAGCAGAGGGATACGACGCGATGGAATTCATATAAAAAATACCGGTATCACAGTCGCCGTTGCTGTATACTACACTATGGTTGTTTTCCCCCAGCAGCAAGGCTCCGGAACGTAATTTTACAATTTTATTGGTATCTCCATCAACCAGCCAGACCCGACCGGTCCGGTTTCTTCTGAGATCGATGTTGGCCTGTGTCGCATAGGACTGGGAATAATTGCTGTAATACCAGCTGATTGCATCCGGAGTGCCGGAAAACGCCGGATTGGGAATCACCGACTCCGGACAGAAGAGCAGACCGCGCGGCTGCCGGAACTGAAGCCCCGTCGAATACTCTCCCGGCCGGGAGGTGCTGATCTGCCGGGAAATCTTGTCCGCCTGAATCCCGAGATAAGGATAAAGATAAAGCGTGAACGCCTTGTGCAACCCGGCGGGCGGCAGCCAGTCATCACTGTTCTGAGTGTAGGAGGCAGTGGAGATGAAAATGTTTTTCATATTGTTGACACAGCTTATCTGTTTCGCCACAGCCCGCGCCGAATTGAGTGCCGGCAGCAGCAGCGCCGCAAGAATCGCGATGATCGCGATGACAATAAGGAGCTCGATCAGAGAAAACCGGTTGCGCATCTGCTTCAATCCTTCTGTTGTAACATACATGAAAACAATTGGTTCCATTCTTTGACGTCTCATTTCTCCTCCACCGGATACCGTCGGAAGGTGATCGTATCCGACAACCGGCTGCGATCCAATCACCTCTAGTTGCCCTCCCCGGAGAGCCGGGCAGAATTCCTCCTGCGGTGTCAAAGCGACTGCTCTCCCATATTTCCCTCAATGCTCCTGTCTATTTCTCCAGCGTCACGGCACCGATCAGCGGCACGGCAAGCCCGGTTGAAAGAAATTTCATCGATGTTAACTCCTTGTCCGGATACGGATTCTCCCGTCTGGTACAGTAAAAACCGACCCGTTCTTTTCCGGAAGTCCAGAAAGCGGCCCCGATCCGCGCGTTCGGCAGCGATTTCAAGCCATGCCAGTCGCCGATGTCGCGTCCGCCGGCCATCGAAAGTTTCGAACGCGTTCCATCCGCATAGGTCAACTCACAGATCAGCAACGGCCGATCCTCGACACTCCAGCCGCAAGCCTGAAGAAAGTAGATCCGTCTGGCCTTGCCGGAAAGAGGGATTGCCGGAGTTTCCCGGGGGAAGTAAGGCTTACTCTCTCCCTTCAGAACACAGACCGCCCGACTGCCGCCAAGAATTTCGAAAGGAATGCCGGAATACTCATGACGCCCGGGCTTCATACCCGGCAATCCCGCCTCCGGCCCGTCATCAAACCAGCCGCCCCGATGATCTCCCGCAACCTCATCGACATACCCCATATTTGCCGCACCGGCGAGATTTACGGTCTGGAAGTGTGCCCCGGGAGTTTTTTCCCAGTGGCTCGCACGGTGTGCAGCCTCCGCCGCCCGCCGTTTCTGTTCTCCTTGAAGCTGCTCTCTCTGCTCGATTTTTGCATTGATCTCCCGGGCGCGCGCCGCAATGCTTTCCGGATTCTTCTCTGCCGCATCCGGGAAGAGGTCTGCCTTTCCCGTCTCCAGCAGAAACAACTGCCGCTCCTGCGGAAAAAAGGTGAATGAAATCCCGCGACGGAGTTCTTCGGCGTCAAATTCCCCGACTCGACAACGCGATACAGGATCGGTCACCCGCCAGCGTCCGGCAGCAATATCCGTAATCGCAAGTCGGGCAGGTACCGCTTTTTCATTCCGCCAGTTGACCAGAAGAATTAGCTTGGTGTCACCGCGGTCGATCAACTGCGCCTCCGCCGCGCGAAACTTCTTTCCCTCCGCCGTTCGCAATTCCAGATGAATCTTGGCTCCGGCACGTAAAAACGCCTCGGCAAAGAGGTTGCGCAGCCTGGATCCGATCAGCCCTTTGGGACAACGCCGCACATTTTTCTGTTGAAAAAATGATCTGTTTTCCAACGGCAATCCATACGGATCCATCGAGAGGGCATCCTCGGAGCACACGATCGATCCGCCCCGTTGAACAAACTCCTCCAACACATTGAGCGTACCGGGCAGAGAATGCTTCAAGTCTGGAATAAATAAGATCTTATATGGTTTCAAATTTTCCGCAGAGAACTCCTCCTCGAAGACAAATTCAGCAGGCAGCTGTTCCCGCAGCAGCGCATTGTACCAGTTCTCCATATTCGGCAGAGACTGCCGATCTCCCAGCATCCGCTGGCTGGTGATGGAGAAAAGAATGGCCGCTTCCGGTCTTTTCAGACGCGGCATCGGCAGAACAACGTTCCGAAGCGGTTCGAGCTCTTCCATAAATCCACGCAATCCCGACAGCGTTTTCTCTGGATAGCAGTAAGGATTCAGCAGCGCGGCTCCGCGATATTTCATTGACCGGGCAAATTTTCTGGCCCCTTCCATATCGGACCATTGCCATTTTCCGCCGCTCCAGTTGAAGATACTGGAAGCGGAAACACCGTGGAACACGCTCGCCCACAAAGAGGTGGGAAAATCCGCAGGCAGAGAGGGTATCCGGTCTTTCCCGTCATAACGCATGCAATAATGCTCCTGATCGGCCACCGTTTTCCCGGGTTTTCCCCGCACGACCGCAGCCGCATAGTCGGCCACCAGCGAAAAAAAATGAACCCCTCTCGTCAATACCGCTTCCATCTCGTCGGATTCCCAGCGCCCGTCGTTTTCGGCGAAGCCGTAGGAATACCCGCCCTCGATTGCGAGCACATCAAGCACGTCCATGGTTTTGCGCTGGTCCATTGTCGAACCGCTTCCGGTCAGCAAGCCGGCGATCAGAATCTGCTGACAGAAGTGGATGTCGGGCCGGGAATCCACATCGGCAATCGCCTTCTTCATTTCCGCCAGGACCTGCACAAACCGGTCCGACAGAAAACTGCGCCACGCGGCACGCAACGCCGGCGCCTTCGAAAAATCAGGCAGAAAAGCCGCCGAACGGAAATCGCGGAACCCTGTCCCCAGCCGGCGGTTCATCTCCGCAACAGTGCCGAAATTCTTCTTCAGAAATTCGATGAACCTCTCGCGATTGAAACGGCAGCGACAATCGTACGTGCTCTCATTGATCAACTCATACAAAAAAGGATTCCCATGATTGGCCCGAGTAAAAAGAGACATATCACGAAGCTGTCCAAGTATGATCTTTTTCCCCATCGGGTGTTCCGGGCAGAACGGAACAAAGGCGTGCCACCCCGGGTTCTGATGCAGAATCTCCCTCGGCTGAGGGGTGACCGGGTCGTTCAATACGGCTTTCTCATTGCGATGGAAGTAGTAGATCACTGTCGGGTCCACGGAAATCGGCATTCTGTCGAAATTGCTGCAGTTGCGGCGGCGCTGATCATCCCTCTCCACATCCCACACCGGCAGTTGATTGCGGGCAAAAACAAAGTGAAACGGCAGGCCGGGGAACTGAACCGTGTTGAACCCGAATCTCTCACAGATCTTCCGGTCAAGCAGCTGGTAATGATAATCCGGCAAAAGAATTTTGCAACGTTTCCACCAGATTTCATCAAATTCATTGGAAGCGATGAAGTAGTTGACTCCCAGCAGAAATGTCGGATTCCCATTCATCCAGAACGTTCCCTGTTCTATCTTCGGCCGGTTGCCGCAATCTGGCGGCAGCTGTTTCCAGGCTGCCATTTCAGACTCCAGCTTCGCCTTCCAGTTTCCACTCCAGACATACCGGACCTGTGCAGAAGGATCATTACAACGGAAAAAAATTCTATCAATGCTGAATTTATCAACCTTCCCGTCAAAGGTCATATTCAAATCGGAGAACGCCTTTAAATTATTTCGCTTCGACAGTTCCGCCAGCGGGATGCGAACCTGAGTCCAGCCGTTTTCGCAGGATTTCACCATCTGCTTCTCCGGTGATACACCCCCCACGGTAAACAGCAGTCGGGGACGGATGCAATATTCCAGCCAGCCATCGGCTTTTACATAATCCGAAAGATCCAGAGCCCGGTTGACAACCGGAACAAAATTCTCCAGCGAACGAAGCCGCATGGATACATGTTGTCCTGCAGCCGGAGTAATTTCCAAGCCGCGCTGACCGGAATACGCCGAATTTCCCGTCTGTCGACAGGAGACACCTCGCAGATCCCAGTGGCCGGAAAAATCATCATCGTAGATCAGAAAGCGAGCTCCTTTTTCCACCTTTTTTTCCAGGGGTACCACCCTCCAGGAGAGATTGCGGAATTCCGCCTCGCCCGTTCGACCATACCCATGCGCGCAGAGCAACTTCAAATAAGCCCGGTCGCAATGGGCCGGCAGTGGAACCCGCAAAGAGATCTTCTTCCACTCCGCCTCGCCTGCCGCCTGTTCCTGTTCCTTTGCATGCAGGTTTGATGCAGCAATGTGGATCCCAATTCCGCTGAATCCGGCCAGTCGACGGATCTCTGCCTCAAAAATCAATTGACGCTCGACAGGGGCAGGCGTAATTCGAATATGCCTCCCGAAAATACCATTGCTTTTCCCCGGATCATCGTCCTTGAAATGGAAAACCTCTCCCCGGACCTCCGCTACCGTGCCCTTCCCTCTCCATTGAGAGAAATCTTCCGCCCAAAGAACTCCGCCTCCCAGCAGAAGCGCCGCCAGCAAACATTTCGTCATAACACCCCCGGTCATTTGTTTGTTATACCTTGGTTCCGTCGAGTTTCCGGGCACAATCCGCCCTCTGGAGAGCTTTTCGTCCCCTGCAGTCAGATCAAATTGCCGGAAGAAGATTCAATACTTCAGGAATGCGCAGTCGTACGGCTGAAGATAGAGCTCCAGCACCCCTTCCGGACCGATGTGAATCGGGTATTCCCCCCAGATGTCGTACAGTGGCGGAATGGTTTCAAATCCCAGCTGCGACGCAGAAAGTTTCACCCGCCGCGCATCGCTGTTCAAACTGAAAATCCCCAGCCAGCCGTGAGAAGAATCCTCTTTGCAAGGCGCCTTGCGGACGTCGATGCGGCGCATCAGGCTGACACGCTTCCCCACGACGCCGTTCCGGTTGCAGCGCAACATCTCCGGGTGTGTCGCCAGCGCGATGTCCCCCTCCGGCGTCTGCGGCAGATCCCCGCCGAAAATCAACGGCGAACAGCTCATCGCAAAGATCGTCATCATCACCTTCTTCCCGATCGGGGTAAGCTTGCTCTGCCGCGCCGATCCCGTCGGAAGTGCCAGCTCCGGCGGAATTGTCACCTGCAGCGCCCCCAGCGGCAGCATATCCAGATCCGCCCACAGCGACGGGCCGCTCAGATCCTCAAACTCATACCAGCGACGCAATTTGATGAGATTGGTCCGGTCGTCATCCCAGGCGTCGGGAGTGACCCGGATCATATTGCCGTAAGGAACATACTCCTTCCAGCTGCCGCGCCAGATATCCTCCGCTCCCGGAGAGAGGCTCAGCAGAACCGGACGGGCAACCGAATCCAGCGCCTTCCCGAACAGCGCCACATGGTCCGGATGCTCCACCACATCGTCCAGTTTGATGAAATCCACCGTCAACTCTTCGGTGAGATACTCCACCTCGCTCCGGTAATAGGCGAATGTGCCCGGATGTGAGGCATCGGTCGCCACCCAGTATTTGCACCACGGACAGAAGTTGTCCGGATCGTAAATGTCACGCGCCCGGAAATCGGTTCCCTTGATCGGCGTGTTCTGTTCGAGCGCCATGCGGGGCATCCCGCGCATGATGTGAACTCCGAACTTGACGCCGTTCTCATGGCAACGGTCGGCAAGAGCGCGCAACCCGTGCGGAAAGTTCACCGGCGACGGCACAAACCGCCCGTAGGAATCGATATGCATATTGCGGCACTGCCCCACGTTGCGCAACTGTTCGTTCCACGCCTGATCGCCGTCGGCGTACCAGGCGGCGTCGAGGCAGAAATATTCATATCCGGCCGGCTTCAGTTTCTTCAAAAACAACTCCAGGTTGGCCAGCGCCTGTTCCTCGTTGATCGAACCCATGTAACAATCAAAACTGTTCCAGCCCGCGGGGGGAGTCTTCGTCTCGGCAATCAGCATCGTCTCACCTTTCCATATTAACTGGTCTGCTGTTACCCATAGTATACCCGACTTCCGCTTGAAAATATCCGGAGAAATGATA